>CAJUIO010000003.1 GCA_910586025.1 uncultured Lachnospiraceae bacterium | reverse complement strand
ACTTTCTTAGAACCATATTTCATACGGATTTCATCAAGCGTAATTTCCCCTTTACTATATCTGACATAATCGCCAAAATGCCACGTCCACGCCTTTTTCTTCGGGGCAAATTTAAAGCCTAACTCATTTAGCCTGTCTTTGTATGCAAAACAGTCAAAGCACCATATCCAGTTGCCTATCAGCTCAATTTCCATATTGTACGATATAATCTTGTTTAAAATCTCCTTAAAAGCGTCATTTTCCGCTTGATAGTCATACTTAGGAGTTTCTTCGTTTGCGCTCCTTTCCTTGCTTAAAACCTCAAATAAGCGGTCATATTCAGCGTTTATCTCCTGTGTAATCTCAACACTGCCGCCCTCATTGTCGGGATGATATTTTTTCAGCAACTCTCTGTACTTTTGGCGCAATTCCTCAATCGTCTTTACTCCTGCAAAATATGTATACATATGCCTGTACTCCTTTTTACAAAAGCACCCGACTATTGATTTCATAGTTTGAAAAGAGCAAAAAAACAGACTACCCGATTTAAAATCGGGCAATCCGTATTTCTTGGGCAAAAAGTAGTCAATTTTGTAGTCAATCACTTACTTTTGTTCTTATAAGTCCTTATAACACTGTATTTACGCCATTTTTTGAGAGTAATATAAGTTTTATGTAGAAAAATAAAAATATATCCACAATCTTTACAGAATTTCTGATAAACCTTACTTCCTGTTAAGTGAAGATCGGCACATTGACAACAAAATATGGGAACTGGATGATTCAGGCGGTGTACACGGAATTTAAAATACAAATACACAGGAAGTAGAGAGGGATTAGATGTTAGTTTTAGCAATTTCAGAAATATTAGCAATGCTTTTTTGTGCAGGAATTATGTATTGCTGCATTCTTGTAGGAAAGCACAGTGATGAGGAAGAGAAACGCTTATGGGAGAGGGAACATTCCAGTGAGCAGAAAGTTGGGGAAAAGAGCAAATGGGAAGATCGGGAGTCATAAACAAGCAGTTTGCCGGAGAAGAGAATGAAGCCTACCATGATATCATAGCGCTTTTTAAAATATACCGTTCCGTAAACTGGCGGATGCAGATAAAGGTGAACCAGGTGAAGCACCGGATACAGTGGGAATACGGCACAGACATTGATACATTTCTTGACAGTGTTTATCAGGCCGGCATGGACATTAACCAGGATCTGGGGGATATGAAGGAGCGGATCGAGACGATTAACCGTTCCAACAAGTTCCTGAAGCTGATTGACGAAGCGGTGGAGCTTATGCGGAAATTCCATCCTCAGGGGGAACGGCTATACTGGGTTCTGTATTACAGTTATATGTCGGCTTACCGGGCGGAGAATATCGAAGAGATCCTGGACAAGCTGGAGCCACATTTCCCAAAGATTACGCGTATCCACCGGGCAACCTATTTCCGCTGGCGCGAGCAGGCGTTTGAGGCAGTCAGCGGGATTTTATGGGGGTACGAAGAAGAAAGCAGAAGGATTATAGAATATTTTAAAAATAATTATGAATCTGACCAGAAATTCTGTTGACTTGGAAAACGCAAAAATTTTATAGTAGGTGCTAATCATTAATGCGCATACAATGAGTAATACGAATTCGAGCAGGTTTGAGACCGGAAAGGAGATTTATGATGTTGATGATGCCGATTGACACGGGGAACAAAGCAATTAAGACGGAACATTTTGAGTTCCATTCGGGAATATCCGTATTGGAGGATGTGCCGGGAGAAGGGGAAGAAGCGGTAAAATACCAGGGCAGGTATTACCGGCTGAGTCCGGAGAGGAATGTATATCTTCCAGACAAATCCGTAGACGAACGCTATTATATCCTGACGCTGTTTGCGATTGCAAAGGAGCTGAGGGAATTAAAGCCGCCAAGACTGTTCCTTCCGGGGGAGGTGCTTAAGATAGATCTGGTGGTAGGACTTCCGCCGTTATATTACCGGGGGCAGTATAAAAAGTTCCGGGAATATTTTTACCGGTGCGGGGAAGCCGTGGAGTTTGAATATATGGGGATGTCCTACCGGATTTCTTTCTCAGGGGTATATGTCCATATGCAGACCTACGCAGCTTATCTATATGTAGCAAGAGACTTAAACTTGTTTAAAAAGAAAGTCCTCCTGCTGGATATCGGCGGGTTTACATTGGACTATATGCTTTTGGAAAAGGGGATGATTTCGTGGGACTATACGGATTCGACTGACAGAGGGGTAATTTCCATGTATCAGCGTATCAATAAGGGAATCCGTGAGAAATACGACCTGGATCTGAAAGAAAATGATATGGATGCGATTATTCTGGGGGAAACCTCCATGTATGACCGGGGGATTGAAGACAGGGTAACGGAGCTTGCAGAGAGCCATGTGGCAGATGCGCTTGGGATGCTTCGGGAATGCGGGATTGACCTGCGGCTGTCCGTGACCGTCTTTGTTGGCGGCGGTTCTATCCTGTTATCCAGGATCATTGATAAGGTATGGGGAAGATACCGGGGAGAGTATTATGTGATCGATGATTCAAAAGTAAATGTGCTGGGGTATAAAAAGAAATACCTGTACGATAAAGGCGGCTGTTAATCGAAGGGGGCGGTTTCTATGGGAAAACAGGATGAATACCGTTTTAATCTAAAATTTGATGAGACTGATGAAGACCACCGGCGGGTCAGTGAGTTCTTGAACAGCTGCGGCAGGAAAAAAACAAGATATATCGTGAAAGCAATACTGGCGTACTGGGCTTTACAGGAGGGGAGAAATCTTGTCCTTAACAAGCCCAAAGAGGAAAGGATTGGTAAGAAAGAGAACAGGCTGATGAATACAGAAACGGACATAAGGAAGGAGCGGCTGATTCAGGTGGATAGTGGCAGAAGTGAGGAGATGGACCAGGAGGAGGCAAAGCTGATGCGGCAGAATTATGCAATGTTTGAGGATATGGAATAGGGGGGATTGATACGCATATAAGACAAAGACAGAGGGCAGGAAAAATCAAGGGGGCAGTGACGGCTGCATTTTTTGCAGTGATGGTGTTCCGGGTATTTTTTGATATTGCCTATGTCAGCGGAGGATCTATGGAGCCGGTTTTTTATGAAGGGGATATCCTTTTGCTGAGAAAATGGGGAATGCCGCAGAAAGGGGATATTGTAGCAGCATACATAGAAGAACGGGATTATGTGGTAGTTAAACGGATTTTGGCTGTGGAGGGAGACTATATTACTGTTGCTTGTGGAAGAGTTTATTTGAACGGTGAAAAAGTGGCAGAACCTGTTAACGGGATGCAGGGAGGAAGCAGGAGACAGGAGTTGGAGTACCGCCTGTCTCCAGATCAGTATTTCCTGATTGGGGAGAATCAGGAAGTGTCAGTAGATTCCAGAGCTTTTGGATGTGTTGGGAAAAGCGCTGTCCGAGGGACGGTGGTTTGCAAATTATTTTAATTGGAGGTGTGCGGGAATGAAAGCAGGAAGGATTTATTGTTTCAGTGTTTTTCAGGTATTTGGGTTAGGGTTACAGTTTTGGAGCTGGAAGGCAGGATGGGCAGTTATTCTGGGGAGCTGTCTGGGGGAGATTGCATACATCAGCAAGGCTGCACTAAAAAACAGGAAATTTAAGCCCTGTCCGAAGTGCGGCGCTTCTGTTTTAAGAAAGGTACGGATCTGTCCGGAATGCGGACATCAGTACGAAAAAGGATTAGAGGAAGAAAAACTCCTGGATCAGATTGAACAGGAGATGGAGAGGGTAGATGCCATGACATCCGAAGAGATTGATTATAATTTTGAAAAAGTGGAGGAATTCGTGTTAGATGAGGTCACATCTTTTGACGGGGATATCAAGGAATTTCTGGACAGGAGGGAGAAAGGCGGCATTTGCGAAATTCCAGATCAAAGAAAAGTAGGCAGAATGTAAGAAATCAGGCGCCTTTCCGGGGGTAAGATAAGGCAAGGAAACACTTTATCAAATTAAAGCGCATGGGAAAGGCACAATCTCAGGGGGATAGATATAACAAATACTCTTTGCTTTTATTAACTTGGGATTTAGGTTAGTATTATCAGGAGTATTAAAAAACTTATAGTATTGCCGGGCTGTCGGGAACATTTCCTGACAGTCTTTTTTTGTACATGTATGTGCGGGAAGCCGGCATATGGACATTTTTTCAATATCCATTTTGAGGATATTTTATATTTCCGGAGGAAAAGCAAGGGAATCTCCGGTGCGCGTCCGCCGCCTGAAGTTTTCGGTGAAACAGATGACTTTCAAGAAAACTTTCAGGAGGAGAAAATGGAACGTAAAAATACAGATGAATTAAAGAACCATTTCAGCGCATATGTAAAGCAGGCGATTAAGAATACGAAAGGGCATTATCTGGATAAGAAATGCAGTGTGGAGAGAAATGAAACAAATTACGAGGAGGAGCTGGCTGTTCCGGGGCAGGGGATGGAGGATCTGCTAAGGGAGATGGATCTTTTGTCAGATAAGATTTTTCATGGCGTCGTAGAGAGCCGGCTTTTATTGGATCAGATAGAGGACTACCAGCTCTTTCAGGCGATCACTTCACTTGCAGAGAGGCAGAAGGAGGTGATCGTGCTGCGGATTTTTTATGAAAAATCATTCCGGGAGATTGGCCTGATCGTAGGGATGGCGGAAAAGAAAGCAGAAAATACATACTATAATGCAGTGAAGAAAATCCGTAAGATTCTGGGAGGCGTAAAGGATGGAGTTTAAGGAAATATTGCAGAGAGCCAGGGGATATGACAGGAAGGCAATGATGGAGATCATAGAGATGTACCGTCCTCTGCTGGTCAAGTATGCGGTCGTGAACGGAAGATTTGACGAGGACTTATATCAGGAGTTTGTGTATACCATGCTGCAGTGCATCCTGAAATTTCCGGTTGAGAAATATGCAGATGGGAGCCAGCTGGGCGCTGCTTTGAGGAAATGAATGTATGAGCGATATGATTTTTAAGTATATACCATATATTGATAAAATATATTTGACAAATACAATATATTGATATACAATAAAATTGTCATATTTTATTTTCAGTAGACAGACTGAAAATTCAACTTTTGTTTCGGCAACGGCCCAGACTAAAATTTTGGCAGGATTTCTGCGGATAACAGATAGGAAGACACTGATTATTTTTAGAAAATGATTGGTGTCTTTTTTTGCTGTTTAAAAGGTGGGAGGTGAAATTTTAAGGAAAGGCCGGAGAACGGAGCAGGAAATAATCAGGATGGAAGGAGGAACACGAATGAGACAGAAGCAGTTTGTATTTATTTACGGGAAAGTTGTGCAGCCAGTGTTGAAAGGAATGTCTGCTAAATATTTCAGCAATGGGACATGGAAAGAGACCGCAAGAGTAAGGCGTGTGGTTGAGGTGACGGAGGAACATATTAAATTTGAGACAGACCGTATCCGGTACTGCATTGAGTTTCGGAAGGACGAAGCAGGTGCTTTGCTTGCGGCAGCATAGGAGGATAGACAAGTCTGAAATGGAGTAGTTAAAGAGGAAGGCACTGATTATTTTTCAAGTAATCGGTGTCTTTTCTGTTAAATGTAATGAAATATGTATTTTTGATGGAGGGAAAAAGATATGTGCAAGGATCAATCGTTTGAAAGACCAGAATGTTTTATACCGAAAAAAGATAATCCATATCCGCTTTGTATCGGAAGGAAAGTATTGATGTGTGAAAACTGTCAATTGCGGGTGGATTGGGAACCGGAAGATCCATACGGTGTAGGGGAAAGAAAGTATATTGTAGTAGTAGGAGATTTGCGTGAAGAGAATCATAGGGGCACTATATAGAATTTTCTTAGAAACGTCATTGGACAGGCTGTATAGCTGGAAATGTACATTTGAAAAAGAATATCTGTGCTATTGCAGGACTGGATGTAAGAATTGCTACAAGTGGAATGGATATTGCAGAAATGAAAGGAGATATTATGGCGATAGTAAAAAAGTTAAATGAAGATATGATAAAGTCAGCAAATTATAACAGTATGATGGAAAAGAGGGGAGATCTTTCAAAAGCTGACTATGAGGCATATGCTGAAAAAGTTTTATCGTGGCCGGTTTCGGAGGAAAAGAAGCAGAAGCTTTTGGATAAATTATATGAAAAATGGAGTGAAATCTTGAAATATGAGGCGCAGCATGTGAGCGTGGCTGTTGCGGGTCCGGCAAAATATAACTCCCGGAAACTTGACAAATCAGACAAGATTTTAGAATTGTCGGCGGCGTTTTCTAGTTGGTTCAGAGACTTGGAAGAACAGATCAAGCAAAGTCAGAAGAAAAATAGTAAGGCGGAAGAACTTCTTAAAATGATAGAGTTCTGCCGGAAATCAGATAATTTCTGTAATCCAACATGCTATCTGACAGCATTGGCAAGGCATGATAACCAGACGTTTATTCAGTTGTATGAGGAATTATACCCAGAGTATAAGTGGAGAAAAAACAGTACTATTGCAAAACTGTATCAACAGTCGCTTGCCAGTGAAATTAAAGAGATACGAAAAGAAATTTTCTTTGAGGACGAAAACTTAACGGCTTATTTAGAAGGAGATAGGGCATATATCAAGTTTATTATGAGACCGAAACGGCAACTCCATGTGGCATTAAGAAGTCGTGGCTGGTGGTGGAACGGTTACGAAAAAGCATATAGTACTTATCCGGACAGATTGGATAAGGAGTGGGTTTCTACTATCAGCAGCAGGTATGCCAATTACATCTGAGTGAAGGGAAAACAAGGAATTTTAGATTGGAGGACAAAATATGACGATTTATGATGTGGCAGGGAATAAGAAAAGGATGGCTGTTTTCAATACTTTGCTGGAAGAAGCCTGTAGGCAGTGGTGTGATTTATTAGTTGATGCTCCGGAGCGGAAAGATGGAGAGAACTTTGCAGAGTTCTTTTTTGAAATCTTTGAAGCAAAAGAGCATGAATACATAGAAGAGATTCTTTGAATGGATGATATCGAAAAAATGGCAGGTGAAAAATGGTTAAAACAATAAAGATTACAGCAGGAAACCAGATATCCATAGTGGAGCTTTTAGATTGGAGCCTGGAGGTGAAGGCGAAAGCAATCGGAGCCGAGTATCTTGAAGTTGTAAGAACAAAGCGGATGTATAACTTTTTTGGAGACATGGTTGTGATGCTTATAGATGATTCGGGATTTGCAGAAAACAAACCAGTTAATCCGGTGGCATCTTATTTCTATGGTGTGGATGAACATGGCGGCATTATTGCCGGGGATGTACTTCTGGGAGTGGAGAGAAGCCCGTATAATTTTCCGCTGAAGCATCCGCAGGCAGTGAAGCGGTTACTGATGGAAAGGTTTCCTTCACTTTGGGAAGCATAGTCCTTTTAGAAGAACATCAAACGATGGTGATAGCTTTTTGCAGCAGGAAACAGGCGGTTGCCGTTACTGTAGTATTGGACTGCTGTAACGGTGGCAGAAAGGATTGGAGGCAATTATTGATGAATGCAGAAGAGACAAAGAGATGGAAAGCAAAGAATCTACGGTATAAGAAACCTATTGTAAAGGACTTGAATCTTTACGCTATTAAAGAATCGTTATGGGAAATCGGAGATGAGTGCGATGATGTACAATATTATCTTGACTACCATGGAGAAACCCTTCTTAATGCGCTGGATGGAGATGAAGAGGATGCCTATGAATTTAGGATGATGTTTTCTGACCTGTCTGCCGAATGTGAGCAGATGTGGGAAGACTTGAACAACGAGTATGTGCCAAAGTATTTTGATCTTTTCTTTGCGGCTGTAGGGAAGGGTTATGAAATGCTTGGATATGACGTATATGAGCATGATTACTATGGTTTAAATTATTCTGAAAGTGAATGGGCGAACGAAGAAGCAATAAAGAAGATGAAGGCTCTTACAAAAGATCAATTAATTAAAACGGCACAAGCCTGTTTTAAAATTTTTCAGGCATATATTGGACTGCGACACCGATACGACTGCATTAAAGCGGCGATGGATATTTTGCGTGATTTTAATACGGGTCATCTCCAAATGATAGATCAGATTGAAAAGTTGTATGAAAAAGCGAACGAGGCAACGGATGGATTTACGTGGCGAAGTTATGCTCCAGAGTTGGATGAATTAGATAAGCTGATAGAAAATATACCTCAGGAAGTTTGGCTGCAGTAAGAGGGGGCGGATGAAATGGAAAAAATCATTTTAAAGAAATCAGAAACCAAAGTACCGCGAAGACGGGCCAGTGTTGTAGTTCAGCCAGAAACATATACACAAGTTTACAAACTTGCGCTTGAGTGTGGAATGACGATAGAGGGCTTGGTTGATCTTCTTTTGCAGGAAGCATTAAAGGCAGTAGAAGTAGTGGATGTCCAGTCAAACGGAATACAGTAGGGGGATAGTTTGCAAGAAATGAAAGCAGAAGAGAGAAGGCTTTTTTACGAATTATATGTGCATTTTAACTACACGAATGACTGGCTGATAGAAAAATATAAAAAGTTAAGTGAAGAAAAGAGGCGCATATTGAAAGAACGGGGAGAAAGGCTGATTCATGAAGCGAAATGTAACGGAGTAAAGAGCCTATATTATGAAGATGATTCCCTGGCGATTTTCTGTGCACTGATTTTAAAAGGATACAATTTTAGAATGTTTTAGGAAGAAAGATGTTACCGATGTAGATAGATATTTCTGCATCGGTAGAAAACTGTGAAGAATATTGTGGAGGTGCGGAGTAAGATATGAAAAAAGGATGTAGGGATTATGTCGGTGTGGCATGTATAGATGGCACTTGCCCTCAAACGATAAAGGAAGAATATGAAGAGCAAAGCCGACCTGCAATGAAATGTGATCATTGTTTTTTCAACAAGGGGTGTGTAGATTGTGCTTTGGCTGATACAGAGTATTGCATGACTGGAAACAAGGAGGAAAGCAGATGAAATATTACAGTATACAACGTCCGATTACACCGGGCAGTTATCCGAAGTCACCATTTATGAAAGTCCTTAATATTGTCAACTTTGGCTTCAGGACATATTGTAAGGAGATTGGCCGGGAAGCATGGGGATACATTGAGTACAAAATGCCGCTCCATCCCGAAGATGCGGCGGAGTATGAGTTGATGCCTATTCCAGAGAAAATCATCCATATTTCATTTATTGGAGTGGATTCATGGGGCTGCCGGGTATATAAGGATGAGACGGGAAGGCTTTGGAAATACAGCGATCCGGGAGAAATGCCGGAAGAGAGACATGATGGGCTGTACCGGGCTTCCAGTAATGATCCAGACGGCGAGCCGGATTATCCGCTTTGCGGAGATATGGACTATCGGATTGAGGACACAGGAGGTTTTTATGGGAATGTACCACAAAAACAGATTTACCGGAATTAGGAATAAGCGTTATATAAAAAGATGCACTTCGCGGGGAATGCGAAGGGCGGTAAAGAAAAGCTGCAGGGAAGAAATGACAGATGAAATTACACTAACAAGGAAAAGCCATAATCTTTATGGGACAGATGCGTGGGACTTTAGTTGAATGATGATTCGCTTGAAGTAAGGAGGCAAGAAGATGATAAGTATAATGGTAAGTCCATATGAAAAAGAGTTAGATGAGTGCCTGAATAGTCAGAATGTGTTAGAAGAAAAGCTGGATGCTGAGAGGAAAAGGAAAAATGCTTTATTTGCCAAGATGGAGAGCTTCTATACTGACAGGCTCAAAGAGTCCTATTTTAAATCAGGAGAAAACGGGAAGATTGGACAGATAAGCTATGTTTATGCGAAAGAAGGAAAATTTTTCATTCATTTATATTTTTTGGAAATCACCGCAAATTCAAAGCTCATAAAGAAGTATACTAATATTGAGCTGTTCGGTAAGGAGATGGAGAAACTGACAGAACTTACGGAAGCAGAGTATCAGGGAGAATTCTTTGCTTATGTGGATAAACGGATTAGAATGGTTGAAGACAGGAGAAAAGTGGAAAATGAGAATACCGTTACTTTGTAATTTTGGAGCAGTCGTCCTAAAATTTTATAGCGGACGTTGCAGGTTTACGAAAATCTGTTATAATGAAGATGAAGAAGAAAACCAGACCGGAATGGATTTGGCTTTCAGACGAACCCCGCAGAAGGAGGTGGTTTGAGATGACAGTTGAAGAG
This sequence comes from uncultured Lachnospiraceae bacterium, assembly GCA_910586025.1. Taxonomy (GTDB): domain Bacteria; phylum Bacillota; class Clostridia; order Lachnospirales; family Lachnospiraceae; genus Suilimivivens. Next base: position 76,965 of record CAJUIO010000003.1, on the reverse strand, counting down.
ATTTTGCGCCGGAAAATCGAGGAGATGGAGAAAACTATCTCTGGTTTGACGAAGCAGAATGAAGAATACAGAGATCTTATAAATGATAATGACCTGAAGGATGCAAAGAAAGATTATAAGGACAGGTTGTTCAAGTTTATTTTTGGAAATCCTGAAAACAAGCAATGGACTTTGTCCCTGTACAATGCGATTAATGGGACGAATTATACGAATCCTGATGATATCCAGTTTAATACCATTGGTGACGCAGTGTATATGAGGATGAAGAACGATATATCTTTTATCGTTGCATTTGAGATGGATCTGTGGGAGCATCAGAGTTCATTTAATCCCAACATGCCCATGAGGTTTTTTATATACGGAGGACGATTGTACGAAAAATATATTGCCGCAAGTGATTATTACCAGTACAGCAGTATGCTCCAACCAGTGCCAAGGCCGGTATGTGTCTGTTTCTACAACGGCACAAAAGAGCAGCCCGAAAGACAGGTTCTTAAGTTAAGCGATGCCTATGAGGGCGAGGGGGACATTGAAGTCAAAGTGACTATGCTGAATATTAACTACGGAAAGAACCAGCATATGATGGAATCTTGCGAACCGCTAAAGGAGTACGCATGGCTTGTGGATGCAGTAAGGCGGCATCAAAGTGAAAGGATGGATCTGGATGCTGCTGTGGATGCAGCTCTTGATGAGATGACGGATGAATATGTGATTAAAACTTTTCTTTTGGAAAATCGAGCGGAGGTGAAAAGTATGTTCCTTACTGAATATAACGAAGAGAAGGTCATGGAGAAAGAACGCCAGGAGGGCCTCCGGGAAGGACGCCAGGAAGGACGCCAGGAGAGAAATATTGAGGTTGCTTCTGATATGCTGAAAGCGGGAGGAATGTCGGTTTCTTTTATAGCACAAATCAGCAGGCTGTCAGAGGAAGCAGTCCGGAAACTTGCCAGTACATTAGGTATTGCAATCTTATAATGTATCAAAACAGAGGCAAGGCGAAGAGAGTTATGGGGTGCAGAGAAATCTGTGCCCTATTTTCTTAAAAAGCAACAGAATCATTTGTAAGAGAATCCATTGCGACGAAATTGCGACAGTATTGCGTCTCCTGTGATATTGACATACAATTCCCGTCCGTATACAATGGTAAAGTAAAGTTTTGTGCATGCGGGTGACATGCATGGAGAGCCGCAGGACATTACAGGGAGCTGACAGCCGAAGATAAAAGGGCTGTCTTTTTTATTATCAAACAGAAGGGAGGGGACTCATTGGCAGGAAATCTAAGAGAACAGAACATGGAGGTGAAGGAGCCGGGGAATCAGTTTGTGAAGCTGATTCCCCGGTTTGCGTTTACGGCGTTTCTTGCCGTAGTTTTACTGGCCGTGTCTGCAGCGCCTGTGTATGCGGATACGATTTTTGATACAGCAAAGAATGCCATGCAGACGGTCTACAAGGATGTGGCCGGCATTGCAACCGTGGCGGCTGTCGTGTGCTCGGCAGTGTGCCTGTTTCTAATGAATTTCTCAAAATCCGGGCGCACCGTAGATGAATCCAGGTCATGGCTTAGGCGGATCATCGTGTGCTGGGCGGCGCTTATGACGCTTGGTGCAATCGTAACGTATTTTGAGAGTATTATTCCAAAGAGTATGTTCGGCGGCTAAAACGCCGGGCAGATAAAAACATGCCGGCGCTCTCCCGGCAGAAAGGGGGATGCCTTAAGAGGTGAAAGATAAGATATGGGCTGGTTATTAGAATTATTGATAGAAGGTATCCGGGAGCTGTGTTCACAGTTTATTGTCGATATGATGTCCTTAGTAACGGATATGTTCACGGAGCTTTTATCCTGTGACCTTAGTTTATTTGAGGAGTTGTTTTCTGTGGCAGGCAATCTGTACTCCAATGCCATTCTGCCTATGGGGGCGGCGCTTCTGCTTCTGATCTGTGTCTGGCAGCTTTTTAAAAGCATGTTCGGGAAGGCGGGGGTTGCAAGCGAGGATCCGGTGGAACTGGTGCTTCGCAGCGGGATCTGTTTGTTTTTTATTGTGGCAGCAAAGCCGATGGTGGATTATATCCTGAAGGTGGCGGGAACGCCCTATCAGTGGGTGGCAGGAACCGAGATTGAGGTGAGCAGCTTTTCCGAATATGTCTCCGTATTGGAGGGAATTACGGCAGGGATTGGGATTGACAGCCTAAACATTGCAATCCTGACTTTAATTTTACAGTTTGTCGTGGCATGGAATTATTTCAAAATGCTGTTTGTGATAGCGGAACGGTATGTCTTATTGGGTGTATTCTCCTATACGGCGCCGCTGGCATTTGGAACCGGAGGATCAAAGGCAACTAATAACATCCTTGCGTCCTGGTCGAAGATGTTTGGCGGGCAGATTGTCCTAATCATCTTAAATTCCTGGTGCCTGAAGATGTTTTTATCCGGATATGGAAATTTAACTGCCAGTAGCTATGGATTTACCAAGTTCTTTGCGGCGACGCTCTGTCTGGTCGGGTTCTGTAAAGTGACCTTTAAGCTGGATTCTTACCTGTCTTCGCTGGGCGTGAATTTAGGCCGTCCGTCAACGGGGATGGGCGCGTTAGGGCTTATGATGGCAGCCGGACGGATCTTTTCCCATGTGGGGAGAGGGAGCAGCCAGGCGTCAGGTTCTCCTTCCGGGAACGGAGAGGGGGCTGGCGCAGGGAATGATTCCTATATGGATGGCTCCGGCATGACGGATACAGGGGGACCAATCCCGATGGGGCTTGGAACTGACGGTATGCAGGCAGAGGATGGAACAGATTTTGGAAACGGTATGGAGGAAGAACTGGCAGATACTGTCTTAGAATCTGGCGATTTTGATACCATGGCAGACGGAGATGGAAGCGTCTTGGAGGAAATGGGCATGATGCCGGAGGATGGGCTTGGAAACGAAGAACTGGCAGGAATGGAAGAACAGAGTACAGAAACCGTCTTTGGCATGGAAGGCGGCTCATCCGGGGAACTGGGGGACTATCCGGTGAAGGAAGAGGAACCGGAGGCGGAAGATGCTGAAAATGCGGGCATGAACTTAGACGGTACCATGATTGGAGACGGTGGAACAGAGGATGCCGGAATTGGCAGAGGTATGGATGCTTTTGAGAAAGACGGCAGCATTTCCGGCAGTCATCATGTGCCGGGAACAGAGGCTTTCGAAGGCGCACAGGGGATTCTTGGCGAGATTGGAAGCGGAGCCGGTATGGACAGTATGGAATCCTATGAGGCAGGACCAGGTGCAGAGCCGGGAAGTACACCGTTATCTGGAGGAGAAAAAGCATTTCACGCGTCTGACCGGGGAATCTTGTCAGATGATGGTTTCTACGGCGCAGGACAGGGAGATACAAAGGTTATTCCGGAAGCAGGCGCGCATGAAGTAAACGGTATTGGTTATCATGGTTTTGATACGCCGGTGCAGCAAACGGCTCAGGGAAATCCGGGCATCAGTCCCGGTATGACATCTTCTGAGAGCAGGAAACTGGAGTACCGGAAAATAACAGAAGAACGGAAGAGCCGGGAAGTACCAAAATCAAGGAAAGACTTGAAAAAGAAGAAAAAGCAGAATCCGAAACCGAAAAACGGAAATTCACCAATGTAGGAAAGGGGTGGCACATGAGAGAGGAAAGATCAGATGCTTCCCCAATGGATCGGACTGCAGGAGTAGCATGCAGCGCAGTGCAGGCACAGAAAGCAGTAAATCAGGCGGTTCAATTGCAAAAGGCAGCTCAGGGAGCAGGTGTGGCGCAGAAAGCAGCCCACGGCTCCCAGGCAGCCTATGCAGTGACCGCCGCGGCAAAAGGCGGAGGCACAGCGGCAGGGGCTGCCGCCGGAACAGCGTTAGGGGGCCCACTGGGAACGGTGGTCGGGACTCTTGCAACAAGCAGGACATTTTGGAAAATAGTAGCGGGAGTTTTTGCGGCGTTGTTTCTGTGGATGTTCCTGATTGCAAATATGATCGGGATTATCCTGACCTATCTGGGCTTCGCGGATGCGGATGCCTTTGCCAATGAAGCGCAGTCGGCAGAATTGTCCAACATCAAGGTACGGGTAGAGTCGATCCTGAAAAAGGAAGAATACAGGCGGGAAATTCTGGCGCTGGTTGAGCAGGCAAGAGACCAGAAGTTACAGGAAATCCAGTCAGATACAGCCGCAAATTATAGCGATTATGAGCTTACGGTGGTGGATGAATATGAAAGTAAGCTAAAAATGAATACAAGCTATTACCTTGCCATTCTGTTAAGCGAAGTCTGGGATACAAGTGACATCAATTCTTTTCTGGGCTATCCCAGCGACTGGGGGGACATGTCAACGGATCTCACCAGCAAGTATGACGCTTATTTTGAGGAAGCGGCGCAGGCGTATGGCGTGCCTGTGGCCCTGCTAAAGGCAATGGGGATGGCAGAATCAGGATTTAACCAGAATGCAGTTTCAGGGGCGGGAGCGATTGGTGTGATGCAGCTTATGCCGGGGACGGCGGCGTCTTTGGGTGTAAATCCGTACAACGCCCGTGAGAACATCATGGGCGGGGCGAAGTATATTGCGAAGAACCTGGAGCAGTTTAAGAATCATTCAAACGGGCTGGAGCTTGCCATTGCCGCGTATAATGCAGGACCTGGGAATGTGATCAAATATGGATACCAGATACCGCCGTTTAAGGAAACGCAGAATTATGTGAAGAGGGTACTGGGGTATATTACGATACAGGAGCGGCGGGCAGGAAGCTCAGAAGATTTGGATGAAGATTTAAGCGGTCCGTACAGCCAGCTGAAAGAGGCCGTCTCGGAGAATGCAGACCGTCTTTTTTCCTGGTCAGTGACAGGAGAAGGGGAAAGCGATACAACAAAGACCATCTACTATCAGCTCTCAGAATCCGGAAAGACGGAGATTGCGAAGGCGGCGTATGAAAAGCTGAAAGCAGAGGGAGAAAGCGTAGCAGCAGAAACGGTTCCGGTAAAAGTAAAGTCCGTAGAATATACGCTTGCGCTGGTTTTAAGCTCCCGCCCTGCCTCTGGAAGCGGTTATGAGTACAAATATGTAACAAGCAAGAGTACTTTTGAGCTGGTGATAAAGGTCTTGAAATTGATGAGTGAGGGGATTGATTCCCTGAAGGATTCTTTTTTTACCCTGTTTTCCTGGCGGGATTTTGTGACAGGAGGCGGTTCGGATTCCTATATCGGGAATATCGATGCAAGCGGGGATATCATTACCTATGATACCGTAGGCAGGGGCGTGAAAAAGGTGGTCTACTTTAACCAGGGGGAAGAACCCTGGAGAAATATGCCTTACGGTACCAGTACCATAGGTGCCGCCGGGTGCGGCCCGACCTCTCTGGCAATCGTGATCTCTACCCTGACAGGGCAGACGGTGAATCCCCAGACAACCTGTGCGTTTTCCATACAAAACGGTGAGTATGTCTCCGGGGTGGGGACGGCACATTCTTTCCCGACCAACGCGGCAAAGCACTGGGGTTTAACCTGCGAGCGGGTAGGGAAAGACCGGATGGATTACGTGGTGCAGTCCTTAAAAGAAGGAAAGATGGTGGTGGAGATCTGTGAAGCCTATACCATTACCGGCAGCGGCAGCGGGCATTTCATTGTCCTTACCGGGGTGACGAGGGACGGTTACATCACCATTGCCGACTGTGCAAGCAGGGAGCGGACCGGGAAGGTGTACAGCGTCAATACCATCAAATCCTATGGGCGGGATTTAAGCGCCGGGGCATTTTGGATTATCGGGAAGTAGAGGAGGTTGATGCGATGTATGGAAAGAAAAAATTCTGCCGGACAATCCTTATTACAGGGCTGCTGCTTTTGAGTGTTGGCAGCCCTGTGTCTGCAGAAGAAATCCCGGAGGATCTGCCTGTGATTGTGAGATGGGAAGAAGGAGGCGGATTTGACGGTGCGGGAAACCGGATTACCCAGGGATGGGCTTATGATACCGTCAGTGAGGCAGGAAAATATGTGCTGTTTGATGAGAACGGCGCGGTGCAGAAGAAAGCGGATCGTTGGGAGAGCCGGGATGAGGCAGGGGAGTATTTTACATTTACGGAGCAGGAAACCGGAACTATCGCATTGCGCGCCGCGGTTTTTGCCGGGTTTGAGGGAGAAATCATTGTTACGGTTGGGGAAGAAAACGGTACGGCGAAGAAATATATATTGTCTCCGGATAATCTGTATGAATTTAATATACCAGCGCACAGCGGCAGATATCAGATCCAGAAAGCAGAAGCTGCAGATTCCTTGTATGTTTATCTGGCAGAATACAGCAGGGAACCATTTCGCATGGAGGAAAACGGACTGTTCCTTTGCAGCATTCAGGTGACGGACCAGATAGCGGGGGAGGTCCATAAGGAGCAGCAGGATACTCTTATCACAGCAGAAAATTTTCTGGAAGAAGCGGGAGAAAGGAGGCAGGCAGTGGCAGGAAAGGAAACGGTCAGTCATAGAGACAATACCGGAAAAAGGAATACGGATAGAAAGTCCTTGGATGTCAGATATCTGTTTCTTGGTGCAGGCTTGGTTGTGATACTGGCAGCGGGGCTGTTAATAAGAAGCAGGAAACGTAGATACCATTAAGTTTAAGGGGAAAGAGCAGAACAAGGTAAGCGGCTTTGGCTGTTTCCCCGAACATTTCACAGGAGGTGTTTGAAGATCGCACAGAGAGAACGGGTGGATGTGTATACCATACCACCAAATTTTGCACAGGAGGGGACCATCCTCTCAGGGAGAGTCCGGTTTCGGAATGCATTTGAGGCGGGGCTTTTGGGGATTTTTTTGTTACAGATACTGTTATCCATGGACTTCGGTGTACGGGTGAAGATCTATGTGGGGGTGGCGGTGCTGATTCCGGCTCTGATCTTTGCCGTTCTGGGGGTGCAGGGGGAGAGCCTGACCTCTTTTCTGTTCCAGTTTGTGAGATATCTGAACAGGCGAAGGGTGCTTACCGTTCCGGACGGGAAGTACAGGCTTAAGAGGAACCGGAGGCTTGCGAAACTAAAAAAGAAGAGCCGGAGAGGGAAAGGAGGAGGAAATCATCGGAAACGAGGTAAAGGAACTAAAGCAGAAGCTGCGGCAGGCAAAGCGGGAGGAAAAGAAAAACCAGAAAGAAGAGAAGAAGAACCGAAAGGAGCAGCAGAAGAGGAAACAGCAGCAACTCCGTGACGAAGAACGGATGCGTAAGGCCCACATGAAAGAAGAAAAAGAAGTGAAAAGGGAGCTTACAAAGTCCGGGCAGATGGCTGAGACAGATAAAGAGATAAGAAAAAAAGAGCCGAGAAAGGAGAAGATAAAGCAGGAGAAAGAGCCGGAACCGGATCTTCTCCCGGTTACCTGGGCATCTTCCTATCTGCCGATCCGGCAGGTGAAAAACGGGGTGATCCTTACAACAGACCAGCGGTATATCAAGATGATTGAGATCCTGCCGATCAATTTCCTCCTGCGATCTTCTGCGGAACAAAGGAACATTATCCTGTCGTTTATGTCGTACTTAAAGATTGCCCCGGTAAACTTACAGTTTAAGATCATATCGAAAAAGGCGGATATTGCAGAGTATATTGAAAAGATCAAGGAGGAGGCGGAAAGGGAAACCGATGAGCGTGTCCAGCTGCTGCAGAAGGATTATGCGGGGCTGATTGAGACGCTGGGGCATAAGGAGGCGGTCACCCGGCGCTTTTTCCTGATCTTTGAATACCAGTCTTATAATAACAATAAAAACCCTGCGGAGAAGGATGTCCTTTTGTATATGAGGTCGGCAGTGCAGACCGCAAAAAAATACTTATCCCAATGTGGAAATGTGGTATTGGAGCATGAGAACGATACCCGGTTCCTGGTGGACGTGCTGTATCAGATTTTAAACCGGAGGACCAGCGTGTATGAATCCTTAGAAGAGCGTACCCGGAAGGTCGCGGAGTATTACCGCCGGGAGAATGGGGAAGACAGTATCCGCCATATTCCGGTAACGGAGCTGATCGCCCCGGAAAGCATTGATTTCAAACACCGGAACTATCTGGTGATGGACGGGCTGTATTACAGTTTTCTCTTGATCCCTTCCCACAAATACCGGTCAAAGGTCCCGGCGGGCTGGATATCCCTGCTGATCAATGCGGGAGAGGGGATTGATGTGGACCTGTTTTTCTTCCGGCAGGATAAGAGCCGGACAATGGAACGGATAGGAAGGAGGATCCGGTTAAACCGTTCCAAGATTAAGGATACTTACGACACAAACAGCGATTTTGATGACTTAAGTGAATCCATCCATGCCGGATATTATTTGAAACGGGGGTTAGGCGGCAGTGAAGATTTTTATTACATGAGCACACTGATTACCATTACCGGGCGGACAGCAAAAGAGGTGGAATGGCGGGTGAAGGAGATGACAAAGCTTTTGAACTCCCAGGATATCGGGACGGCAGGCTGTCTGTTCCGGGAAGAAGAGGCTTTCCTGTCTTCCCTTCCGATTCTGAATCTGGACAAGAAGCTCTACGAACGGTCCAAGCGCAATGTCCTGACCTCCGGGGTGGCAAGCTGTTACCCGTTTACCTCTTATGAGATGTCGGATAAGGACGGGATCATGATGGGAGTGAATAAGGCGAACAATTCGCTGGTGATCGTGGATATCTTTAATACGAAGATTTATAAGAACGCCAACATTGCGATCCTGGGGACTTCCGGCGCAGGGAAGACCTTTACCATGCAGCTGATGGCGCTTCGGTTAAGGAGGAAAAACGTACAGGTATTTATTATCGCGCCGGATAAGGGGCATGAGTTTGCCAGGGCATGTACCAATACGGGCGGGGCTTTCATCCAGATTTCCCCGGCGTCCCAAAGCTGCATCAACATCATGGAGATCCGGCCGGCGGATACGTCAGCCAGTGAGCTGTTGGACGGCTATACAGTAGAACGCTCGGAACTGGCAATGAAGATCCAGAGCCTGCATATTTTCTTCAGCCTTTTGATACCGGACTTAGATCATGAGGAAAAGCAGCTTTTGGATGAAGCGCTGGTCATGACCTATGCAGAGAAAGGGATTACCCATGATAATAAAAGCCTTGCAGATGGGGAAGACCCTGGGCGCTATAAGGAGATGCCGATTCTGGGAGATTTATACGAAGTGCTTTTACGCAAGCCGGAATGCCGGAGGATGGCAAATATCTTAAACCGCCTGGTACATGGTTCAGCGTCAACCTTTAACCAGCAGACCAATGTGGACCTGACCAATAAATACGTGGTGCTTGATATTTCGGAGCTTTCCGGGGACCTGCTGCTTGGCATGTTCGTTGCCCTGGATTTTGTCTGGGCGAAGGCAAAGGAAGACCGGACGGTGGAGAAGGCAATCTTTATTGATGAGGCATGGAAGCTTTTGGTATCAAATGAACTTGCAGGGGAGTATCTGCTGGAGATCTTTAAGGTGATTCGTGCTTATGGCGGTTCTGCCGTCTGTGCAACCCAGGATCTGGTGGATTTCTTTGCCTTAAAAGGCGGGAAGCTTGGGCGGGGGATCTTAAACAATTCTAAGACCAAGATCATCCTGAACATGGAGACCAGTGAAGCGGGAAATATCCGGGAGGAACTGGATCTGTCGGAGGCAGAGGCGATGTCTATTACCCGGTTTGAACGGGGAACGGGTTTAATTTCCACCAACAGCAACAACCTGATTGTAGATTTCAAGGCAAGCCAGCTGGAAAAAGATTTGATTACCACAGACCGGAAGGACTTACAGGAATTAAAGCAGCGGCTTGAGAAATATGGGGATCAGGCATACGGAAAGCGGGGAGAGCAGGTGTAACGGAAAACCATATCTATTTTAAGACGTGTAGAAGGTGTATAGAAGGCGTCCCTATAGATGTCCTTCGCCCATATCCGGGCAGCTGGCGAGAGAAAACGTCATACAAGGCGTTTTTAATGACACCTTTTATACGTCGTAGTTACGAGCAAAAAAACAGGAAGGATGAAAGAGAAAAATGGAGAATCAGAACAAGCAGAGGGATGTGGAACGGGAATTAAAAGAGTTGGTCCGGAAGTACAATGTGTTGGATAAGGGACAGGTTTATGCTTATTTTGGAAAGACCGGGCGGGATCGGTTCGTGGGGCGTGCAATCCGGGCTTTGGAGAAAGGGCATTCCATTTATGTCTGCCGGGAGACGAAGCAGGTGGCATCCAGCGATACGGCTCATGCGGCGTGGGAGCGGGGCCTTGGCCTTTCTGTCTGGGTGCTTTTAAGCCTGATGGATCAGAAGAAGATCGAAGAGCATTTCGTAGCATCGAAGGAGGAATACCCCGTCCGCATTGTGTTTGTGGGGGATGGGGAGATCTACGATATTTTATATGTCCCGCCGGAGGATATCGAGGTGACAAACCAGTTGTTTGCAAGGAAGAACATAGACGAGTGCGGACATATCGTGATCGTGGAAGAACCGGAAGATATCCCGAAGATTCGGATTCCAGATGTGGTTGGATATTGTACAGTAAAGGAGGAGGGTCAAATCGAATACTATCGGAAAGACAGCCGGTAACAAGGAATTGTTTTGGAAGATGAAAAAGCAGTTAAATGAGGCACAGAAACTGGCTTCGGAGGCAGAACGTCTCCTGGCAGAATCAAGGAATCTTGTGGCGTGCTATACCCGGAGCCAGGCAGAATCCGGCTATGAAAGCCTGACGGATATGGTTCTGGAAGCGTCAAAGACCGGGGAAAGGCTGACGGAAAAGTTAAGGAGGCTTTCTTTGGAAGTAGTTTTGGACGGCATGAAATACGAACAGTATCAGTCGGAGCTGGTGCGGATTCATGGGATTGGGATTGGATTTTCCGGCGGCATTTTGGAAGTGACAGCCCCGGTGCTGGTGCCGCACCGAAAGGAAAGCTATACGGATTATCTGTATAAGCCTCTGCACATTGCCTTTCAGCAGTGGTGCAGGAAACAAAAAGAAGAAGGCAAAGAGGTGCCGGAATTTCAGAAATGTACGGTCTGCTTTCTGCATCTGTATGACCGGGAACTGCCTCTTGGGAGAGTGCGGGATCATGACAACATGGAGGAAAAACATGTGCTGGATGTGATCTCCAATTTCTTTCTGGTTTCTGACGGAGGGCTTCATGTGGACACGTGCCATATTACCCGGATGGCAGACCGGGACGCCACCAGGATTTTTGTCATGGATACAGGGAAATTTCCCTCTTGGGCAGGTGCATGGATGCAGTAAATCCATATCGAAAAATCATGCATGTTGAAAGGAGCATTTTCGATAGTGGGAAAATAGGAAAAAATGCAGGAAAATCAGAGGATTTTACCATAGGGAGGCTTCATTTACGCCCCAAGTATCCGCTGATAGGGTACTGTTTTTTGAAAGACCGGGTACAGAGAGGTGGGTTCACATGAATAAGCAGGATACATTGCTGGTGCTGATTGCATTAAGCGGAGAGCTGCCTGCGGATCTGGCAGAGTTCGTGATTGGTTCGTCCTCTTATACAGCGGCAGTCCTTACCCGCTTCAAACAGGAGGGGTATATCCTTGTACGGAATAAATCCGGATATAAGGGATATGTGCTGCGGGCAAAGGGAAAACGCTATGTCCTCGCTAAGTTTGGGGAGGATACGGAAATTTTCTTACAGGGGGCGGCTGAGACGAACCATGTAAAAGGGGAGATTGAGAAACGGTTGCGGTTACACCGGATGAGCAAGGTATGGGTTTTCTTTTGGAAAACGGGTATTCCTGTCTTTCGGAGCGAAAAGACGGAGTTATTCCAGGAAGCTTTGGAAGACGGGAGGGGGCAAACGGCATATTTTGGCAGCCAGGAATTCAAAGGGCGGACAGACGCCATCAAAGGTTCCAGGGCCTGCGGGATACTGCTGGCCGGGGAGTCCGGTTATATTGTTTATCATTCCCTGACACAGCGGATGCGGTGGGCGAAAAAGATGGAGCGCGCCATGAAAAGCTTTGCGGAGAAAGAAAGCATGAAAGGCGGGAGGCTTCGGAGGTTTGACGCGGTTGTGATGGGCGATACCATAGAGTTTTTAAATGAGCTTTTAATAAGCGACGGCGGCGTAAAAGGGAACCTGTTTCAGATTGATGATATTTATGAGCATTATTATTATGTACCGGGAATTTTGGAGGCAGGGATACAGGTACAGCTTTTGACGGACGCCGGAAAGCGTAAGCGGTTATATCAATTTCTGTGTACGGCTTTAAAGGAGACAGCAGGGACAGAATACCGGCTGTGGGCTGGTGCGGATGAGTCCGGAAACCCGGTATATTTTTGCTATGAGCTGGATATGCGCCGTCTGCTTGGAATCAGGCAGGAGCTGGCATGGAAACAGAAAGGGAGTATCTTCTGCTTTTCCTATCAGCGCCCGGTATTGGAATTATTTTTCGGGAAGGGAGTTTCGTATCGTGAAATGATGGTAGACAGAGTACTGGAATTTTTAAGTCAGGAAGAAACATCCTTTTCTTATGCAGCAGATGATGGAGGTGGAGTATGAAAAATTTCTTTGAGACAGGCAATCCTACTGTAGATCGGATAGGACGTATGCAGTTATCCGGGTATGTGATTCCCAGAAGCTGGTACCGGACAATACGAAAACCAAATGGAAAATCAAATTTGGCAGCAGTTTTGATTCTTGCGGACCTGGTATACTGGTGCCGGAAAACAGAAGTGAGGGAGGAACAGACAGGGCAGATTATCGGCTGGGAAAACTTTCAGAAGGATATTTTGCAAAGGGATTGCCGGGAGCTGGCAGATCAGTTTGGTATGACAAAGCGGGCGGCTATGAAGGCTATTACAGAACTGGAGCAGATGGGAGCTATCCGTCAGATACCACAGGCACAGGAGATGAACGGACAGATAAGCCCGGATGTATTATTTTTGGAATTGAATGTAGATGTGCTGAAGGAATTGACCTGTCCGGGAAGCGGGCTGGATGCAGGAAAGAAGGTGGGAGAATAGAAAAAAATAAACGTAAGGCGGCGAAACCTGTTTTCATTGGCTTGGGATTTCTGATATTGGCTTTTTACGGAGGAGGATTTCTGGAGCAGCTTTTTACAGAATCGAAAGTACGCTTAAATCCAGTCGGGAATCTGTGGCATGGACTCTCTTCCGCTGTGGGACTTAAATGTACGGCAGCAGTGGTTGCTCTATTTGGTGTGATTGCAGTGCTGATCGTGCTAAGGGGTTCCGGGAAGGAGACTTATGATGAACGGAATTTTGAGATTTCCAATCAGGGAACCTATGGAACGGCAGGGTTTATGAATGGGGAAGAGCAGGAAAAGGTGCTTCAGACCGACAAGCAGGCAGCGGATGTAAAAGGGGTAATATTCGGGCGAGACCTAAAAGACGGGCAGATCTTAAGCCTGCCTGTTGATTCCAGGCTGAACCGGAACTTTGCCGTATGCGGTTCCCAGGGCAGCATGAAATCCAGGGCTTTTGCAAGGGTAATGGCGCTGCAGTGCGTCCGACGTGGGGAGAGTATTTATTTAACGGATCCCAAGTCGGAGCTTTACGAGGACCTCTGTGCACACTTACGTTCCTGCGGCTATACCGTCCGGCAGCTGAATCTGATCCACTTGGAACATTCGGATGCATGGAATTGTCTTGGGGAGATTGACGACGGGAGCCTGATTGATGTATTCTGTGATGTAGTGATCCGGAACACGACGGATAAGTTTGACCATTTTTACGATAATACGGAGATGGATCTATTAAAAGCCTTATGCTTATATGTTTTTAATGATTATCCGCCAAAGAAGCGGACCTTTGCGGAGGCGTATAAGCTTTTGATCAATAAAAGCGTGGAAATGCTGGATGCGATTTTTGCGCGGCTCCCCACCAGCCATCCGGCAAGGGGGCCGTACCAACTCTTTGCGAAAGCGGATAAGGTGAAGGGAAATGCGGTCTTAGGGCTTGGGACCCGCCTGCAGATCATGCAGAATAAACTGGTGCAGCAGATTACCAGCCATAATGAGATTGATTTGTCCCTGCCGGGGAGAGAAAAATGCGCTTACTTTTGTATTACCTCCGACCAGGACAGTACCTATGACGTGCTGGCAACGCTGTTTACTTCGTTTTTAAGCATTAAGCTAGTGCGGTACGCAGACCGGACGGAGGAACGGCGGCTCCCGGTTCCGGTGCAGTTTATTTTAGATGAGTTCCCGAATCTTGGTGTGGTTCCAGATTTTAAGAAAAAGCTGGCAACGGCAAGGAGCAGGGGCATTGGGATGAGCATTCTGTTTCAGAATATCCCGCAGCTTCAGAACAGGTATCCGGACAATCAGTGGGAAGAAATCTTAGGAGGCTGTGATTTTTCGATCTTCTTAGGCTGCAATGATATCACGACAGCCAGTTACTATAGTGACAGGACAGGGGAGATTACCGTATCAGTGTCGTCTACCCGGAAGAATTACTATACCATGCGTATCACGGATTATGTGCCGGAATATTCAGAGTCCACATCTTTAGGAAAGCGGATGCTGCTTTTACCGGATGAGATCTTGCGCTATCCGTTGGATCAGGGGCTTTTGATTATCCGGGGACAGAAAGTCTGCCGGTTCCGGAAGATGGATTATCTGGAACACCCGGACTCGAAGTATCTGACGATGGAGAAGGTGGAAGCGCATATCCCGGACTGGTATCAGAAAAGCCAGGAAGAGAAAGAGCAGTTTCAGGTATTTGAAGAAATGGATACAAAAGAATCGGAAAGAACGGAAAGTCTTGGCGGGAGTAAAGAGTGGAAAGAAACGGATTCTTCTCTGCAGGGTGTTTGGAAGGAGTCCTTTCGTGAAGATACACAGTCCCCGGAAAATCGATTCTCTCATCCCAAAAAAGAAGATGCAGATGATACGATAACTGAGGGGTCAGAACCGCCGCTTGCAGTGGATACGCCGGTCAAAAAACGGGAACGGGGAAAACCGGGAGAAAAGAGGCCGGAAGGAGCGCGTATTACGAAGGTGGAAGAGTTGTTCAAAGACCAGGCATCCGGCAGAAAGGAGGAGCTATGAAATTTACAGACAGTTTGCTGGTAAAATATACGTTTTTGGAATTGTTGGAGCGGGAGTTTGGCATAGAGTTAAAGGAAAAAGAGACAGAGAAGATTGAACTGGCAAAACAGAGCATAGAGATTTATGACAGTATGGAGGAATTCTATGAGGCAACTGGATGGCAGCGGGATAATCCCAATGAATCTGGCCGGGAGTATCTGCTGGAGCATAAGATTCTTGCAAAGATACAGGGGAGGTTCTGGTATTTCTCCAGAATCCGGTATGAAGACGGGCTGAAACGTGCAGGGGAATCAAATTGCGCGTAAAATGCGACGGTATTGAGACGGCTGTGAAATTGACATCCGATACCGTCCGGTTTAAAATGGTAACTGTAAAAGAGTGCAGGACACAAAAGGGGCAGTCAGGAATGGCTGTTTTTTTGTGTCCATTTTAAATGTAGGAGGTTTACAATGGCAGAAATAAAGAAAGCAGCAAAGGGAGAAACGGAGCAGAAGGTACCCAGGGGAGTATTATCGGAAGGGATTCTGACGATTGAAGTGGATTCCCATGTGGAGACGCCGGAAGAACAGGAGGATGCAAGGTGGCATCAGCTGTTGAATGCACAGCGTACCAGAAAGATCCTTACCGGGCAGCTTGCCGGAATTGAGAAGTTAGACAGCGGGTGGGTGGTTGCGATCACTTATTATAACGGATTCCGTATTATTATTCCGATGGATGAAATGATGATCAACCTTTCCGGGGACGGGAGGGAACGTGCAGATACCTTGAACCGGCAGACGCGGATTGCCAACAACATGCTTGGCAGCGACATTGATTTCATCATCCGTGACCTGGATGAGGCGAGCAGGAGCGTGGTGGCCTCCAGGAAGGATGCCATGCTGAAAAAGCGCCAGACATTTTATACGGCAGAAAATGAGGGAGAAAAACCTATGCTGTATCCGGGGCGCGTGGTAGAGGCACGTGTGATTGCGGTAGCGCCTAAAGTCGTACGGCTGGAAGTTTTCGGCGTGGAAGTATCCGTCCGGGCAAGGGATATGGCCTGGGAATGGATGGTGGATGCCGGAGAGAAGTTCCAGGTCGGGGAACTGGTATTGGTGACCGTCAACCAGATCCAGATGAAGTCAGTGGAAGACATGGAGGTTTCCGTAGACGCTAAGAGCGCTGCGGCCAATGCAAGTAAGGATAACTTAAAGAAGTGCGTCCGGCAGGGAAAATATGTGGGGATGATTACGGATATCTATAAGGGAACCTACTTTATACGGCTGAATATCGGAGTGAATGCGGTGGCCCATTCCTGCAACATGGCAAGCCTTCCTTCCAAGCGGGATGAGGTCGGGTTTGTGGTAACAAGGATCAACGACCGGTATGAGGTGGCAGAGGGGATCATCACCAGGCTCATCAAAAGGGGGAACCCGTAATTTCCTGTGATGGCAGGGGATATATTTTAGTCTTGAAAAATTTTATCAGGGAACCATAGAAATTCTGTTGACACAGAAAAACCGGATTGTTTACAATACCTGAAATCAAGGAAACACAAAGTTTCAGGAGGAGGGGACGAATGAAGAAAAGAAAGAAGAAACCAGTACAGATTACGCTTCGCTGTCCATACTGCGGCAGGACGGCACGCCTGCGCCCGGCATCCTATGTCTATGGGGAGGATACGCTGGATGCAGAAAGTTTCTTATATGTCTGCGACGGGTATCCGGATTCCTGTGACGCCTATGTGGGGGCACATAAGAAGTTCCTGCTCCCGAAGGGGACGCTTGCTGACAGCCGCCTGCGGCATAAGAGGATTTTGGCACACCGGGCGCTTGACGCTTTGTGGAAACAAGGGTATATGACCCGGCACAGCGCCTATATCTGGCTGCAGACCCGGCTGTGCCTGAAAGAAAAGGATATGCATATCGGGAAATTCTCGGATTACTACTGTGACGAGACCATCCGGGAATGTGAGGAATTCATCAGATGGCACAAGGAGGGCCGGAAAGGAGGAAAATGTGCGTGAAGGGAAAGAATCAGACAGAAAGGATGTAAGACATGCGGTTGATGGCAAAGGAAGAGGATATTTATAAGCTGATGGATGTAAGGGACCGGTATCTTTACGGCGCCGGTCTTTTACTGGCGGCAGCGGCGGTTTCCGGTTATCTCCTGATGCAGCAGATTTTTTACTGGGACTGCCTGTACTTTACCGCCGTATTTGGGACCGGCACGATCATTTGTCTCCGTCAGGCATGGAAAACGGACAGGCAGGTGATGGAAGAAGGGTGCTGTTATCTGGAGCTTGACGGGGAGTCGCTGGCAGTCTGCCAGCCAGAGCAGAACGGACGGTATGAATCCTGCAGGATTTTTTATCATGAGATGGAAAAGATTGTTGAGGGCAGCAGGCGGGGCATTCCAGAGTTTTATGTAGTTGCAAGTAAGAGCCAGGATCGGGAGAGTTTTATCCTGCTAGGTGAGGAAGAACAGATGCGCCAGATCTTCTGCGTCCGGTCTCTTGGGTATGGGAAGGAAGAGTTCAAGGAGTTTTACCGGAGGCTCCGGTGGGAAGTGCCGGGGAAGGTACGGGTGATCGGCACCAAATATCAGACGGTGTGGGAAAGGAAGAAAAAGCGGAAAGGCCTGTATGTTGTGCTTGCTTTTGCGTTGTGCTATCTGGTTCCTAAACTGCTTTTGGCTCTGGAAATGATTTAGAAAGTAGGGAGATGGTCAGATGAGGTGGTATACGGCAGTGGGAGTGAAGATGGAATCGGCAGGCGGTGCGTTCCTTGTCCGGGTGGGGGAGGACACAAAGAATCTACTTGGAGTGGAATGTTATGTATGGAATACGCTGCTTTGGACTTTTGCAGAGGAAACAAAGATTTATGGGCGGATGGTGAGGCTGCTTGAGCTGTCGTTTCCGGGCCAGCCGGAGAAGACAGACATAGACCAGGAGGAATTTTCGCTCTGCCTTCGGCGGCTTCTTGCAAGGGGGCTGGTGGTGTGCCGGGAAAATGAGACGATGGAGGGAGTGGCAGAGGTATTTTTGAAGGCTGCTCATGTTGCGTGTGTAGGGAGAACCTGGGGAGAGCGGTTCCTGTCGTTTTGTGAAAGCATAGCAGAGGGGAATCCGCTTCAGGAGTCCGTTCGGGTTTTTCAGAAAAAAACGCAGGAAAAAGCAAACGAAGAACTTCTCAGGGAAATCCGCGGCAGCGGGAAAGAGGGATTTCCATTGGAAGGGGCAGAAGGGGAGATCTTACAGGCGGTTCTGGAGTTATATAAAAGTAAGTTACTGTTTATCCAGTCCATAAAGGAGGGGTTCGTTGCATAAAAAGAAAAAATCGAAAAAGATGGAACATCTCATTTCCGATATCAACCAGCGGCTGGAAGGGATTCAGAATATTCCGTCCGTATTCACAGACAGGGCATTGAAGATTGGTGCGCTGTCTTTTTTTGCGCTGTTCTTCGGTTCCTATATGGGAAGGCAGATGGATTCCGCCAGTTTTATTTTCTGGTCGGTGGCAATCTGCATCTTTGGTATTTTCTATGCTTTCCATTTGCTTCGGTGCGGGGAAAAGAAAGCATATGAGGTTGTAGAGGGAATGGTTTACGAGATGAAAGGCAGGCATTCCATTGGCAGAGTCTATCAGGTGGGAATCCGGATGGAGGACGGGAGGCAGACCTGGCTTCTGATGGATAAGCGGTACCGGTTCTGGGTCGGGAGAAGGTATCGGTTTTATTTTTGCAGGGAAAAGCAGAATATCCTGTCGGGGATGAAGAACCTGGACGCAGCGCTTAACATCGGTTCCTTCTATGGGGCAGAGGAACTGGAATAGGCGTTTGGTGTATATCTTAAGATGGAGATTTTAAAGAGTAGAAAAAAGGGGCAAGGAGGAAGAATGGCGTGGTTCGAGTCCATGCCGCCCTGTTTCGTGTGATTGCCAACACGGAAATAAAAGAAAAGGAGATAAGAGATTATGGCAGAAAAAACAGGAACAGTGAAGTGGTTCAGCGCAAGGAGAGGCTACGGGTTTATCAGTGACGAGGCGGATAAGGATTATTTTGTACACTTTTCCGAGATCCAGACAGAGGGCTTCCGGAAGCTTAGGCCCGGACAGAAGGTAACTTTTGAGGCATCGGTAGACGCGCAGGGCAGGGAGCTTGCAAAAGAAGTCTATCCGGATGATACGGTATCCGAGGAGGAGTTTGACTAACGTGGTGCAGGCTTAACGGACACAAGGTATCAAAAGACAGCGGATGGATAACAGCGGGGATATGCAGGGACATATCAGATTCTAAGTAAGGGCATTTTGGACAGAAAATCAATATTTTGTTGTTTTGCTTTATAAAATGGAATGAAAATACAATATATAGTATAAAAGCAATTGACACAGACTATATCTTGTGCTATCCTTATGGTGAATTAAATGTTTGCTGGTTCCGGAGAGGAAACAGGAGGTTTTAATTTTTGTTCCGGTTACATTTGCCGGGAGATAACTTTTAAGCGCAGGGCGCTTCAGAAAAACGGGCACAGATATCTTATATGTTAGAAAGACGCAAAAAGCAGAGAATTCTTTTTGTGTCTTTTTTTGTATGGGATATACGGGAAAGGCTGTAAAGGTCAGGCTTTTCCGCTATGCCCGCAGGAAGAAAGGAGGTACACGAATGAAACGGTACGAAAGGAAAAAAGGAGGAAGAGTATGCAGATGATGGAAGTGAAGTGGGATGACATTAACAAGCTGGATCTTTGGATGCTCCAGAACATGGGGGAGGACGGCTATCTTTTTGAGGTGAATGACGGCAGGATCCGGAACATCCTGATGTCTGCCGCATGCACGGCTTAGGAAGGACCCCGGAAAGGAGTACTATGTATTATTACGATGATTTTGGAAAAGCATTTAAAACAGAGCTTGATTTCCATGAATATCTGGATGAGATTGACGGGCGGGCACAGTGGCTCCGCATACCGGCAAAGAAGTTAAGGGTGCTGACTATGGCAGAAGCACCGGATGCCTTAAAGGAGACGCCGGGGATGGGTGATGTACTGGCAGATACGAAGAAGCATACCGGGCTGCTCTTACAGTGTCCCCAGGGAGTCTTTCCTGTCGGGACAACGGCAGTCGGCACATTAAAGGACCGGGCAAGGATTAAGGGAACCGCACTTTCGGAAGTGAAAACGGCGGTGCTTGCCGACATCTTAAATGAATGCCTGAAGGTGGCGAAAGGAAATGCGCTGCTTCGGATCTCAGAAGGAAAGGTCAGGGGCGTACTGTCCGGGGACGAGGCAGATTATGCGATCATCTCCATGCCGGAGCTCTTTATGATTGCGTCGGCTTATATCAGTGCAGGGCCGGACGCTTTGTTCTGCCATGGATATGCAGACCACTATCTGGCGCAGATTACCTGGCAGATGAGCAGCAGTGATCTGACGAAGACGTACGGGGAACTGATGGAGGAGCATGGGAAAAAGCCCTTTGGAGAGATCCGGGTATTCATCCGTGTGGTCAGTTCGGACGTAGGCGCATCCGGGGCGAATATCTTCTATTCCATGATGGACGGGAACCATACCATTATTTTAGGGGAAGCGTTAAGGATCAAACATCAGTACAAGCGGGGGCTGGAGGAATTTACCTGCAACATGGAATCCCTCTTCCAGTATTATAAGCAGAAACTAAAGGACATTGGGCGTCTCTGTGATATCCAGATCCGCTATCCGGCAAATACATTGTCAGAGCTTATGAAGAAGCAGAACTTCGGGAAGAAACTGATTGCCGAGACGGTGGAACGTTTCAAGGCGGCATTCGGGGAGGATCCCTGCAGCGCCTATGAGGTTTACTGCGGGCTGTGCGAATCCCTTTTCTTTGCGAAAAAGCATGACAGCAGTACGGCGGGCCTGATGAAGTTAGAGGAAAAAATAGCAAGGTGTATCGCGGTGCGTTGGCATGATTACGATATTCCGGGAGCACTGTCATGAAAGGGCTTACGAGAGAAGATTTCTCCATGCTGCCGGCATGGGTAGGGCAAAATGAGCATACTGTATCTTTTTTTGAATGGCTGACGCAGGATGAGCTGGCTCCCTGGAACTGTAAGGATATCGTTCTGGTCAAGGTAAAACAGAGGAAGGATTATTTCCTTTATACCGGCTGCGAAGAAGGGCATACGCTTAAGATGGAAACGGATCTTAAGTTTGCCGGTATCTTCCGGTGGAAGGACTGCGGGTTATATGATCTAAAGGAATCCTTGCGGCGGCTGTTGGAAATCCCGGAGGAGATTGAGTTCCCAACGAAAGCCGGGGCGTTAAAAGAGGCGGAAGCAATTGTAAACCAAAAAGCCCTTGCGTTGATTGGACGGGACTGGGGAACCATCTTTGCAGACGCTCGCTGTGAAAAGGAGCTGATGATCCCGAAGATTACCCGGAGTGAGATTCGAAATCAGGCAGACAAATATTATGAAGCCGGAAAGACAGCCGAAGAAATCTTTTTCAGGCCGGAAGTTCCTGTTGCCAGGTATTTTTCAGACCGCTGTTACCTTTTATTCCTGGATAACAAGGAATGGATAGCTGAAAAGGTTGCAAGGCAGTGGGTGTTGGAAAATGCAGCTTACATTTCCAGGCAGCGGATCTGGTATGGCTGTATCCGGGATGAATTTATGGAGATCAAGAAAGCAGCCGAAAGGCAGAAACAAGGAAAACAAACAGATTGAACAGGAGGAAACGAATAAATGGGAAAATATCAGTATATGAATCTGGAACAGAAACTTGCAAAGATCAGAAAAAAGATGCCGTTACTGTTGAAAAAATATCATAATGACGAGGCAGACTATGATTTTGCCACGCTGGATGATATCTATGCATCCCTGACACCGGCGCTCAATCAATACGGCGTTAATTTTGATATCGTCAAAGAGACGCCGACGCAGTACGGAGAGGATGGGAAGCCTGCATACCTGACGCTTGATAAGGATGATTACTGGAGATATGAGGCTGATCTGGAACTTAGCTGGACCAATATCGACAATCCAAAGGAAGTAAACCATGTGGTTACCCATATCGTGGGAACCCATGACATTCCGGATAAGGCGCATGGTACGGCGCTGACCTATGGGCTTAAGTATTATTTTCGGAATAAGTTCTGTATGCGTCAGCTTGGCAGCGTGCAGGAGGATCCGGACGGTATGGAGTATGGTACGGAAGAGAGCGGTGAAAGCACCAGGAAGACGGATTCCCAGAATTGGAATCAGAAAGGAATGAAACCGGAAACATCCAAGCCGGAGAAGGAAAACAGAACAGATAAAGGGCATGCAGAAAAATCCAAGGGAAACAAGATTTCCGGGAATGCCTGCCCGGAGCCAAAGAACCGTCCGGTATCGGAACAAAATGGGAAATCAGCGGAACCAGAATCAGATGTCCGCAGAAAGGATGAGGAGAAGGCGGCAGAAAAAGCAGGCATGAGTGGGAAAAAATCAGCGCAGAAAGAGAAAGGCACCGGGATGCCTGTGCAGAAACAGAATCCGGATACAGAAGGGCAGCAGCCGGAGACCGGAAAAGGAACAAGGCAGCAGCCAGAAACGGCAGAACAGCGGAAAACAGCCGGACAGCCGGAAGAAGACAGAGACGGCTTTCATGCAGCGGGTTCGGAGGAAGTACCCTTTGAAAACGAAAGTTTCATGGATGAATTGGAGCGGGAGATGGAAGCGGAAACAGAAGAATCAGATTCCGGCCTGGAGGCAGCAAAAAATTACGTTTGTAATTTTGGACTCTATAAAGGCAAAACCCTTGGGGAGATGATGAACTCCGGATTAAAAGGCGTAGAATCCGTAAAGTGGATGGCTACCCGCTATCAGGGACCGGATAGGCGTATCGCAGAAGCCGCGAAACTTCTGATGGAAAATAAGGAGCTGGTGATGGAACGGCAGGCGGCATAAGGAAGGAACAGGCATGGTCTCTCTTAGGGGGGACCATGTTTTTTGTCACAGTATACGAGGAGTGAAAAGATGAGAGCAAAACCATTTACGATTACAGATGTAGGCGCATTGTTAGGGGTGCAGAGGCTTCCGGGGGGAGACGAGAATTCCTACAATGTGGTCTGCCCGTTCTGTGGGGACGAGAGAGGAAAGTGTAATTTTGTGGTGATAAAGAAAGGTGAGATCGTCAATGTCTATCATTGTTTCCATTGCGGTGCAGGCGGCAACATGCTGACGCTGTATGCGGACTTACAGGGGATATACGGAGAAAACCGTTACTTAAAATCCTACTGGATGATTCAGGAAAAACTGCCGATGGGAATAAAGGAATGCAGGATACGCCAAAAGCAGGTGCTGCAAAGAGAAAAACGGTGCAGGGAGAAACTTTCGGAGCCGGTAGATTATGAACAGAGGGATCAGGTTTACCGGGAGATGCTGAAACTGTTGAAATTATCCTTCTCCCATAAGGCGGATTTAAGAAGACGGGGGTTAACAGAAGCGGAGATTTCCCGGATGGAGCAGCTGGGCTATAAAAGTATCTGTGCAGAGGATTCGGTATCCATTGCAAGGAGGCTTATCAGATCCGGTTGTAACCTGAAGGGTGTGCCCGGATTTTTTGTCAACCGGAATCATGATTGGGAGATTGCCTTTTATCCGAAGAACAGCGGTTATCTTTGCCCGGTCTGGTCTTTTGACGGTCTTTTAACAGCGTTTCAGATCCGGCTTGACGTTCCTTATCAGAAACGGAAATATGTCTGGCTCAGCAGTGCAAAATTGAATAAGGGATGTTCGCCGGGAAGCCCGGTCAGCCTTTCGGGAGATCCGGATGCACAAAGGGTGTTTGTGACGGAAGGGATTTTGAAAGCGGAAGTCACCCACCAGCGGACAGGGGAGACGTATATTGGAAATCCCGGAGTGCTGAACCATAAGGAGCTTCGGCAGATGCTGATCCGGTTGAAAGGTCGGGGGCTTCAGGAGGTGGTAGAAGCAAATGATATGGATAAGCTGATGCGTCTTGCCTGCAGGAAGGATTATGGAACTGTATGCTGGACATGCAGCGAGAGCGGGACAGAATGCCCGAAAAAGAAAGAAAAGCGGGAGCAGATCCGCAAAGGGTGCTTAAAACTCTATGAAATCTGTGAAGAGCTTTCCCTAACCTGCAGACGTGCGGTGTGGGATGTAGATGCGGAAGGTATGTGGAAAGAGCAGTATAAAGGGATTGATGACTGGGAGCTGCGTTATAATCTGGTAAGTTACGGACAGGAAGCAGCATAATTATATTTAGTAGAAAGAACAAAAATCATAGGATCAGGTTATACAAAAAGGGAGCTGTGGGTATGCAGCTCTCTTTTTGTATGGCCTGATGGAAGGCCAGGGAAAAGGAGGAGAAAATAATGCGGGAAAGGGCACCGCCAGGAGAAGGCATCATCTGCCTGGTATTTTTTGTTGCGGCGGGATATTCAGGTAAGGGAATCGAATTTGCCGGAACAATGTGTTACAAAATTGTTTTAGCAGCTTTAAGGCTGCTTTTTCTTTTTGCCATAGTAGTAAAAGGAGACAGGTTCTTCTGATCATTATGGCAGAACAAATTGATAGGGAGGAAATCTATGATACAAAACGCAAAACAGTGTATGCAGCGGCTGTCCGCTTCTCTGCTGGCAGTTTTTGTACTGGCAGGTGCACTGCTTTCCTATGTGATGCCTGTTCATGCAGCAGACGGCACCATTAATTATCATGCCGGGGCGCATATTCCATATGGGAGCTATTCCACTTCCCGGATGACCTTTGACGGGAGCAACACGGCTTATTGCGTGGAGCCGAAGGAGTCCACGCCGCCGTCCGGGACCTATTCCTATAACCTGCTGGGAAGCAGTTCGCCTATTAGGAAGGCGCTTTACTACTTAAACGGCGGGTATGGGTATGACAAGCACATCAAAAAGCAGTATCTAAGCGGCTGGTCTGATGATAATTCCTATGTCATCGGGCATCTGGTAGTTGCTTATATTTATGCAGATTATTCATCTTCTACCGGCGCTTTTTACGGTGCGCCACAGAACTATATTGACAAGGCAGTGGAAGTAGCGAATGCCATCAAGGATCTCCCGGCGCCTCCGGAGACGTTCCGGGCCTTCATCGTTCCGGGAAGGGGAAGCCAGACGATTGTGGGGAGCTGGTACCAGGTGCCTTACGGATACATCGAACTTCGCAAGTCCTCTGCCAATGGTGCTGTTTCTGATGGGAATGGCAATTACTCCTTAAAAGGCGCGGAATACGGTATTTTTAAAGGGGAAAAGCAGGTGGCGAAACTGACCACGGACGAGAACGGCTATGCAAAGTCCGGGGAGCTGGAGGCAGGAAACTATACGGTGAAGGAGTTGACCGCATCAAAAGGTTATATCGTAGACGTGACCGCACATAAGGTCACCGTGGAGCCGGAAAAGATGGCGGCAGTTACCGTAACGGAGGTTCCGCAGAGCAATCCGATGGACCTGCTCCTTCAGAAGTTAGATAAGGAGAGGAAGAAAGCAGAACCCCAGGGGAGCGCTTCCTTAGCAGAAGCACAGTTTACCGTGAAGTTTTATACCGGGCAGTCCGATACCGATCCGGCCGCTGGCGGCGCAAAGCCTGCCCGCACCTGGATTTTTAAGACGGATGCAGAGGGGAAAGTACATTTCTCTAAAAATTATCTGGTGTCCGGAGATGCCTTTTATACCCAGACAGACGGGAAAACGCCCTGCCTTCCCCTTGGGACGGTAACAGTACAGGAAACGAAGGCTCCGGCCGGATATTTTGCCAATGATACGGTATTTGTACAGAAGATTACCGCAGGCGGAGCAAAGGAAACGATATCCTGTTATAATGCGTCTTCCGTAGAAGAACAAATCTACCGGGGCGGGGTCAAAGTACAGAAGCGTGATCTGGAAACGAAGAAGGCAGAAGCCCAGGGCAGTGCGTCGCTGGAGGGAGCTGTATTTACCATCACTTCCTTAAACGACCATCCGGTAATGGTGGAAGGGAAAGCCTATACTAAGAACCAGGTTGTATTAAGCCTTACGACAGACAGCAAGGGAACTGCCGCTACGAAAAAAGATGCTCTTCCTTTCGGGCATTACCGCATTGATGAGACGAAGGCTCCGGAGGGCTATCTGAATGAAGGAAAGCTTTCCACAGAATTTGATATTGTAAAGAATGGGGAGATCGTGGATGTGACGATGGAAGAGAAAGCAATCTTAAACCAGGTTATCCGCGGGGATCTGGAGTTGATCAAGGTGGCGGACGGGGAGCAGAAACGGCTTTCGGATATTCCTTTTGCCATTACCTCTGTGACTACCGGGGAGAGCCATACGATAGTAACGGACAAGAATGGGTATGCCAGTACTTCGGCGAAATGGAACAAGCACACCCATAACACCAACCAGGGGAAGACCTCGGAGGACGGGATCTGGTTTGGGACATCCAAGCCGGATGATTCCAAAGGCGCGCTGATTTATGATACCTATGCGGTGGAAGAACAGCGCTGTAAGGCGAATGAGGGAATGGACCTGCTGAAATTTGAGGTAACCATCTACAAGGATTCTGTTACGGTAGATTTAGGAACGCTTACGGACGATCAGATTGAGATCGGCACCATTGCGTTGGATAAGGAGACCGGCACCCATATGAGCAAGCCGGAAAAGGAAGTGATGCTGATTGATACGGTGGAATATTCCGGGTTAAAGAAGGGGCAGAAATATAAGGTGACCGGTACGCTCATGGATGCAGAGACAGGGGAGGCCATCCTGATTGAGGAAAAGCCGGTAACCGCCGAGACAGAATTTACCGCCAAGAAATCTTCCGGGAAGGTAGAGGTTTTATTTACCTTTGATGCGACTTCTTTGGAGGGGAAGACAACGGTTATTTTTGAGGAACTCTATCAAGAGGGGCAGAAGCTGGCGGTTCATGCGGATTTAAAGGATACCGATCAGCAGGTTTCCTTCCCGGAGATTGGGACAAAGGCGAAGGATTCGGATACGGAAGAAAATATTGCCAGCGCAGATGAGAAGGTCAAGCTGACGGATACCATTTTCTTTAAAGGGCTGGTTCCGAATCTGGAATATGTGGCAACTGGAAGGCTGATGGATGTGGAGACGGAGGAACCCCTGTTAGATGGGGAGAAGCCGATCACTGCCCAGACGACGTTCACGCCGAAGGAGAGCGAGGGAACGGTAGATGTAGTATTTACCTTTGACGGCAGCTCCTTAAAAGGAAAGAACACGGTGATTTATGAATCTATCACCCAGGAGGAAAAGGAGATTGGCATGCATGCAGATCCGGATTTCAAGGATCAGCAGATGTTCTTCCCAGAGATTGGGACGAAAGCGCTCTGCCTGGAAACCGGAAGCCAGATGGCGATTCCGAAAAAAGAACTGACCATTACCGATACGGTTTCCTATCGCCTGGTTCCGGGGAAGGAGTATAAGCTAATTGGAACCCTGATGGATAAGGAGACGGGGGAGCCGCTGCTGGTTGATGGGAAGCTGGTGACTTCCGAGCTTTTGTTTACGCCAGAGGAAGAGGAAGGAAGCGTGGAATTATCCTTTACCTTTGATGCCAGCGCCTTAAGAGGGAAAACAATCGTTGTCTTTGAATCCGTTTCCTATCAGGAGAAGGAAGTGGCAGTCCATGCGGATATTGAATCCGCGCCCCAGAGTATTTATTTCCCGGAAATCGGCACGACAGCCAAAGACGGGAAGGACGGGGATCAGGAGGCGTTTGCGGAGAAAGATACACAGCTTGTAGATACGGTCGGGCACAAAGGGCTGGTGACCAAAGATACGTCTTACCGGCTTGTTGGAACCCTGATGGATAAGGAAACCGGGAAGGAAGTGCAGATTGACGGAAAGCCGGTGACTGCAGAAACGATCTTCCAGCCGGAAAAGACAGAGGGAACGGTGGATGTCATCTTTAATTTTGATGCTACGACACTGAAGGGGCATGATGTGGTTGTCTTTGAAAAGCTCTATGTGACCATGAAGGAAGAAGACAAAGAAAAAGAAGTGGAGCTAACGAATCATGAAGACATTCAGGCAGAAAGCCAGACTGTGAAACTGACGGAAGTACCGACAGAGCCAGAAAAGCCTGCGGATACACCGGATGCTCCGAAAACCGGGGATACGACAAACCTGTGGATTCCGGTTGCTGTCTTAGTGGCGGCATTTGCAGGAATTGTAGCAGTGATTATCCGTATCCGCAGGAAAAAGTTTTAAAAGCAGGATAAGACGGAAAAAAAGAGTAGCAAAAAGATAGAAGGCTGCCGTACTGACAATAAATGTTGGTATGGCGGCTTTTTTTCGTTGTAGCAATGTAGATAAATTGGATAATAGCAGATTGGGCAGATTTAAGCAGATAGGAGGAGATTTTTTTGAGTAGAAAAAAAGAATATATATTATTGGTGATATTGGGAGTCATCTTTCTGGCGGCAGGCGGATATTTGTTTCAGGTATGGGAGGATTACCGTGAAGCATCTGCCGGGTATCAAAAACTAAAAAAATTTATCATTGAGAAGCCGGATGTGGAAAAAGATTCCAAAGGAAAGCCAAAAAAACAGGAAGACCCGGAAGAAAATCTGCCGGAGATCGATTTTGACGGGCTTCGGGCAATGAATGGGGATATTGTGGCTTGGATACAGATTCCAGGAATCGGGGTGGATTACCCGGTGGTGCAGGGAAAGGATAATGAGCATTATCTGCATTATACCTTTGACAGAAACGCGAATAAGGCAGGGAGTATTTTTCTGGATTACCGGAACCGGGCGGATTTTACAGACAGAAAAGTGATTTTATATGGTCATAATATGAAAGACGGGAGTATGTTTAGCAATCTGAAAAAATATCAGGATGCTGGTTTCCGGAAAGAGCAGGGAAGGGTATTTATATATCTTCCAGAAAAAACCTTAACATATGAAGTCATAGAATGTCGCGGTGTAACAGAAACGAATAGTGTATATGAGATGGATAACAAGGAGAAACAAATGATATTATCTACATGCAGTTCCATAGCGAATATTAGGATAATTGTAAAATGTAATATGGAGGGGGAGTATGACCATTAGCGAGAGGGTAAAAGAAAAACAGTCTACACAAGATTTCTTAGGCATTAAGAATTGTTAAGAATTGATTAGTTTCTGTTAAGAATAGGAGAGGGATATTCTGTTATAATAAAAAAACCTTGAATATGGAAAAATGAAATCGAAGATAATGAGGTGGAAATATGAGATGGATGAACAGAGGAACGGCAGTCTCACAAAACGAAGGCAGTATAGGAAATGCACCAGTTATGCGTTACGAGGTAAATCCTGATTATGGGCTTACGGAAAAACAGGTGCAGGAATATAAGTATGCCGGATGGGGAAATGTGGAAGTGTCACCGCCTGTTCGAACGAAAAAAGAGATTGTACATGATAATATATTTACTTATTTCAATCTTATTTTTGCAGTACTTACAGCACTTTTATGTATGGTCGGATCTTTTCGGAATCTTACATTTCTGCCGGTTATCATTGCAAACATATTAATTGGGATTGTTCAGGAAATCCGCGCGAAAAAAGTTTTGGAGGAACTGACAATGCTGAATGCACCTCATGCATTCGTAGTGCGGGAAGGAAAAATCAGCAGGGTTGAATCAAAGGAACTGGTACTAGATGATATTGTGGTGTTTCAGGCCGGAAATCAGATTTGTGCGGATGCAGTTGTAGTGAGCGGGGAGATTCAGGTGAATGAATCCCTGCTTACAGGGGAATCCGATGAGATTACGAAAGAAAAAGGCAGGCAATTAATGTCAGGCAGCTTTGTTGTTTCAGGAGAATGCAGGGCAAGACTGACAGCAGTGGGGGAAGCGTCCTATATTTCAAGACTTACACTTGAAGCCAAAACAATGCAAAAGAGAGAGAACTCGGAAATGATCCGCTCACTGAATAAACTGGTAAAGTTTGTAGGAATTGTATTGGTGCCTATTGGACTTCTGCTCTTTATTCAGGGGTTTTTTATGAATCACGAGACGTTGAGAGACAGTATTACCTCTATGGTGGCAGCTATTATTGGAATGATACCGGAGGGATTATACCTTCTTGCCAGCGTAGCGCTTGCTGTAAGCGCTATGAGGCTTGCGAAGAAGAATGTGCTGCTCCATGATATGAAGAGTATTGAGACACTTGCAAGGGTAGATGTGCTATGTGTGGATAAGACAGGAACGATTACAGAAAACAAGATGAGTGTAAAGGAAATAATGCCGGCAGAAGTGCTTTCATCTTCCGACAGGGAAAGTTCGATAGAGGACGAAGGGAAAATTTTGAAAGTAGTGGGAGATTTTGTAGCTTCCATGAGCAGTGACAATAGTACAATGGAAGCGATGAAAGCATATTTTACGGAAAAAAGCGGGAAACCAGCGGATACGGTCTTTCCTTTTACATCTGCATTAAAGTATAGCTGCGCTGTGTTCGGGGAAGAAATTTATGTACTGGGTGCGCCGGAAGTTGTTTTACGGGAAGAATATGAAAAATACGAAGGGGAGATCTCAAAATATGCGAAAAAAGGTTATCGAGTCTTAGTATTTGGAGAATCCGAAGATAGGCCGGAAGATGGGAAACTAAATGGAAAGGTGCGTCCGCTTGCGTATATTCTTTTAACCAACCCAATAAGAAAAAAGGCATCGGAAACTTTTTCATATTTTACTGAACAAGGGGTGGAGGTAAAAGTGATTTCGGGAGATAATCCATTGACAGTATCAGAAATCGCAAAAGAAGCGGGAATAAGAAATGCAGAATTATATGTAGATGCAGCCACACTTAGAACAAAAGAAGATATTGGGTGGGCAGTTGGCAAATATACAGTATTTGGAAGGGTCACGCCTGCCCAGAAGAGAGAGTTTGTACATGCTTTAAAAAAGCAAGGCAGGACGGTTGCCATGACAGGAGACGGGGTAAATGACATTCTTGCCTTAAAAGATGCAGACTGCAGTGTTGCGATGGCATCGGGAAGCGAGGCGGCGGTACAGGCTTCCCAGGTGGTGCTTCTGGAATCGGATTTTGCATGTATGCCGTCTGTTGTAATGGAAGGCCGCAGAGTGGTCAATAATATCCAACGGTCAGCAAGTCTGTTTTTAGTGAAGAATATCTTTTCTTTTTTGCTGGCAATACTGGCGGTAGTTTTTTCTTTTACTTATCCGCTGAAGCCTGCACAAATTGCTCTGATCAGTATGTTTACAATAGGAATTCCGGCGTTTTTTCTTGCGCTCCAGCCAAATGAGGAGCGGATTCAGGGACATTTTATTTCAAACGTCCTAATAAAGGCGCTGCCTGGAGGTTTGACAGATGTTTTTGCTGTTGGGGCGATGGTATTGTTTGCGCATGTATTTGGCGTAGACCCTGTGGATACGTCCACAGCTGCAACCATGCTGCTTGCTATTGTTGGATTTATGATTTTATACCGGATATGCCAGCCCTTTAATAAAGTTCGAGTTGCGGTATGGATTGGATGTATCCTCGGACTTTTGGGATGCAGCATTTTTTTCCCGGAATTATTTGCAATCACAGGAATGTCAGAAAAGTGCGCAATGTTATTTGTTGTATTTTCAATCGCTATAGATTCGGTTTTCCGTTTTCTGACGGCAACAGTGAAATTGATGAGAAAATGGTGCAGGAAATATCTGTGTAAAGTAGATAAGGAGGTGATCTAATCAGTAGAAATCATAAATTATTAGTGGTTGCTATGTTGGTTATGATGAATTTTTCTGCCAATGTGGATCATGCATTAAATCAAGAAAATCTATCTCCTGGATATATAGAGACGACTCATTCAGACGGAGATTTGGAAGAAATGGTTGAAACAGAATCTGAAGAAGAAAAAGAGAGAAAATCACATAAAAGTAAACCTGGCACACGGCAGATATTAAAAGATATCAAAAGAATAAGTAAAAAGTCTATGATGGATTTATCCGCCAGAAAGGGCAAGTAAAAGTTTTTAATACATAAATAATTCCCGTTGAAAGGAGGTGTATACCCATTCAACGGGATTATGTAACTTTATTTTTGACTATTTTGGCTTTTTATTTTCCTTTCTATCAGCGCCAGTTTGTTTTTTAATTGTTCAGCCTTTTGGGGATCTGATTCGGATAGTATCTGTTGCTTTAACTCCAGCCTTTTCTTCTTTAATTTTTGGATTTTTAATCCATCTTTTGAGATGCTGTCAGCGTTTTCCCTGCCAGAGGCTTCCGCTGTAGGTATTCCTTCAGAGTTTCCAGTTGGATTCTCAGCAGGTTCCGAGAATTGGATTTTCTGGTTACCACGTTCATCCGAAACCAGTTTATAATGACCATAAGATTTCTGCTCAACAGATTTTTCCGGAATATACCGGTCAAATGCCGGCCGTGTATCAATCCTATTTGGCTGGGCAGCTTTACTAGTGTCTGAAGAACTGCCGACAGGATGGAACCTGATGATTTTTGATGTACTATCTGGATTTGCAGAATCACTGATTGTTCTGGAATCTTCCTTTATATCCGTCTGTTTTATATCCTCCTTTCGCATTCTTTCTTTTTGCATATTGTTTGGCATCATTAAAATACTCATTGTCTCACCTCCTTCAGGATAGACTAACAACTAATTCTTAACAGATTCTTAAACCATTTCTTAAAGATTCTAAAATAATTCTAGTTTTTACCATAAGCAATGGAAAAGTTACAGATAGTTTAGGTTGCCAGGTCATTACCAAGAGTAAGATTTCGTGATTAAAAAGCGCATTGTGTGAGAAGCTTAATAAAATAAAACGTGATATGATGTGGGCATTAAAGATAGGAGGTGCCGCGATGCACGCATGGGAAGCAATCGAACAATCTTTAGCTTTTATTGAGGAAAATCTGACAGAAGAAATTTCGACGGAAGAACTGGCAAATACTGCGGGTTTATCCCCGTTCTATTTTCAGCGTTTATTTAAGAGGCTGGTAAATAAGCCGGTTCAAGAATATGTAAAACTCCGGCGTCTGGCAAAGGCAGTTGAAAGCTTGAGCAATACTGAACGGAGGATACTGGACGTTGCCTTGGATTACGGCTTTTCGAGTCATGCAAATTTTACACGGGTTTTTAAGGAAACGTATGGGATAACACCGGAAGAGTACAGGAAAGATTTGCCAATGCTTAACACATTTGACAGACCGGAGGTTTCCATGAATAATGTCCTGGTAGACGAAGGGATTCCATTGGTGGTAGGAAATATCGTTTTGGAGATCCAAAGAAAGATTTTGAAGAAGCCGGAGATTTATCTTGGTCTGGAAACACAAGTACGCATTTCCAGACAAATCCCGGTTGGCGAAAGCACAAGTGTAGATGTGCCGGGACAGCTTTGGAAACGCTATCACATGGAGAAGGTTTTAGTTGCAGATAATCTCAGTACCGGTGTAGAAATAGGAATGTCTTATACGGAAGATACCATGCGGGATTTTTTCCTTTATTTTGCGGGTGGACTTGCGCCAAATTTACCGAGGTCGTTACCAGAAGATTTTGTAAAGAAAGAGCTATCAATAGGAGAATACATCGTTTGCAGGATTGAAGCAGAAGATTTTGAGTATCTGGTGACAACAGCTTTGAATCAGGCCAGCAAGTATCTTTTCAGTATTTGGCTGCCGCATCACAGTTTAACTACGGAGGCTTTCTCTGTAGAAAAGTATTACTACGATTCAAAGGATATGGCTTGTATGGAAATTTGGGTTAAGCCCATACCAATGAAAAACAGGGATTAATTTTATTGTGTTTAGATTTGTTAAGAATCCATTAAGGAACTGTTTAGATTTGGATGGGATAATAAGAACCATCAAAGGAAACAGCTTTGAAATATACAGGAAGGAGATGTAACGACGTAAGGATACAGGTTCCTTAAAACCTGAAAACATAGATAAAAAACAAGTTGTGAAAGGAGTCAGCAAAATGAAGGAAACAAAAACGACAGTAAAAGGTATGGTAAAAAGAGGACTTGTTCTCTGTATGATCGGAGTAATGGCGCTTGGTATGGTTGCATGTGGAGGCAAAGATAAGAAATCAACGTCCACGCAGCCGAAGACAAAGACGGAATCCAGTAAGTCAACGGTTAAGAAGAGTACGACAAAAAGGCAGGAGGATAAGAAAGCTGATGACACAAAGACGGACTACGACCAGGAGGAGCAGAACGATGTAACGGCGCCGGATCAGAACAAGACAGATGAAGGTCAGAATCAGGGCAATGCAGCGACAGGTCAGCAAGACACCAAGGAAGATAGCGAGAAAGGAGCAACAACCAGCAAGAAGTCAGATAAAAATAAGAAGAGTATCGGGACAAGCAGGAACAATAGTACGAGAGATAAGAAGACAAATTAAAAGCAATAAAAACAGATGGACTGCACGGGTGCGTACAGTCCATCTGTTTCAGATTATAAAGAGGAAGCGCGCTCTTTTCAGAAGAATCTCTGCTGCGGTTTAGATTTGTTAAGAATTAATTAAGGAACTGTTTAGGTTTTATAGGGATAATTAGAGATAACAAAAGAAAAAAGAAAGGAATAAAGGATATGGAACATATACTGGATTATTTAGAAAGGGCAGAGAAGAAGTATCCCCATAGACTGGCAGTGGATGACGGAAATGTTTGTTTTAATTGGAGCGAACTTTTAAAACTGTCAAGGAGGATGGGTTCATCCATTTTGAACTTTACCGAAATGGGAAAACCGGTTGCAATTCTGGCAGAAAAAAGTGCGGTCACACTGGCCGCTATGTTCGGGACAGTATATGCAGGCTGCTTTTATGTGATGATAGACCCGTCCCAGCCGGCGGTAAGGTTAAATGAGATTCTCCGGATCTTAGAGCCAAAGCTTATCATTACAGATAATAAAAATGAAGAACGTCTGGAAGAAGCAGGGTACTGCAAAAGAAGCTGCCTGCTTGGAGATATGATGCAGGCAGCCGTCGATACAGGGAAGCTTAAGGAAATCAGGGAAAAGAGCAGCGGATCTGATCTGTTATACGGTATCTTTACCTCCGGCTCCACGGGAACACCCAAAGGAATCGTTGTAAGTCACAAGGCGGTAGTCGATTTTATCTCACATTTTACAGAGACATTTGGAATTACGGAAGAAGACAGGATTGGAAATCAGGCTCCTTTTGATTTTGACGTATCGGTGAAAGATATCTATACAAGCATAATGACAGGGGCTTCATTGGTATTGATCCCGAAGAAGATGTTCTGCACTCCGCCAGTACTCCTTGATTATCTCTGTGAAAAGAAGGTAACGACGCTGATCTGGGCAGTATCGGCTCTGACGCTGGTATCAGCTCTCAAAGGGCTGCGCTACCGCGTGCCGGGTGATGTTAAACGTGTGATGTTCAGTGGCGAGATCATGCCGGCAAAGCAGCTGAGGCTCTGGCAGGAGGCGCTTCCCCGGGCAGAATTCATCAATCTGTACGGGCCTACGGAGATTACCTGCAACTGCACCTATTATCCCGTAAAGCGTATCTATGAAGATGGAGAGCGGCTTCCCATAGGAAGACCGTTTCCAGGAAGAAGGGTATTTCTGTTAGATGAAGGGGGGAAAGAAGTGACGATTCCGGAAGAACCAGGGGAAATCTGTGTGGCGGGAGAATCCCTGTCAGAAGGCTATTATAACAATCCCAGGGAAACGGAAGCGAGATTTGTCTATCCGTTTCCGGATGAGCCAAAAGTGCGCTGTTATCGGACCGGAGACCTGGGATATTACGGCAGGGATGGGGAACTTTATTTTTGCGGGCGGAAGGATTTTCAGGTCAAGCATATGGGGCACCGCATTGAGCTGGAAGAAATTGAACATTCAATGAACCAGATACAAGGGCTGGAGAAGAGCTGCTGTCTGATGGATTACAGAAAAAATCAGTTAGTCGCTTTTTACCTTGGTGAAGCTGCAACAGGCCTGGTGCGCACCGAAATGAAGAAAAGAGTGCCGGTTTACATGGTTCCCCATAAGATCATACCAATCAGCCAAATGCCGCTTACGAAGAACGGGAAAACGGATCGGGATTATTTCCGAAGCAAGTTAGAGGAGGTCATGTGATGATTATGGATCATCTGGAATATTGCATCATGAAATATGGTACGCCGTCCTATTTGTTTGATATTGATAAAATGAAGGAAACCGTAGGGAAATTCCGGAAAGCATTGGGAGGAAAAGCCGGTTTATGCTTTGCCATGAAGGCCAACCCTTTTCTTGTCGGGCAGATGGAAACACAGGCAGACCGGATTGAAGTGTGCTCTATGGGAGAGTTTAGGATCTGCAAAAAGCAGGGAATTGCACCGGAAAAGCTGCTGATTTCAGGCGTATTAAAACAGAAGGAGGATATCTGTGAGATTTTGGATACCTATGGCGGGGCATGTACTTACACCATAGAATCCCTTGAACAGTACCACAGTTTTACAGACTGGTGCGGGCGGAAAGAAAAGCCTGTGCATGTTTATCTAAGGCTGACCAGCGGAAACCAGTTTGGTATGGATGGGGAAGCTATCTATAATATCATTAAAATAAGAAAGATGTGCCCGTATCTGAACATACGGGGAATCCATTATTTTTCCGGCACACAGAAGAAACATGCCGGAAAGCTCAAAGAAGAACTTGGCTGTCTGGATCAATTTTTAAGGGAGATGGAAGAAAGGACCGGATTTCAACTGGAACAACTGGAATATGGCCCGGGGCTTTCGGTTCCTTATTTCAGAGGACAGGAGGATCGCAGGGACTCGGATCTAAACGAGCTTGTGAGGGCGGTAGAAGGGATGGAATGGAAGGGCTCTGTGATGCTGGAGATGGGGCGCGCCCTTGCCGCTGACTGTGGATATTACCTGACAAGCGTTAAAGATATCAAACAAAGCAATGGCAGGAGATACTGCATTGTGGACGGCGGGATACACCAATTAAATTATGACGGTCAGATCCGGGGAATGTATGAGCCTGTATTCCGAGTTTGGCCAAAGAGCCAGGCGGGGGCAGAATGCCAGTGGACCGTATGCGGAAGCTTGTGTACGGTAAACGACGTACTCATGCAGAAAGCGGTTATCCGCAATCTGAAAGCAGGCAATGTCCTGATCTTTGAGCGGGCGGGAGCCTATGCCATGACAGAAGGAATGGCGCTGTTTTTAAGCCATGAGCTTCCGGAGGTTCTGCTTTACAGTAAAGAGATGGGATGGAAGCCGGTACGGGATAGAATCCACACCTATCACTGGAATACAGAAAATTTATGATGATGAAGAGGAGAGAGAAGATGGATACTTTAATGAAAATTTTAAATGAGATTGACGACAGCATTAACTGGGAAAAAGAAAAAGCAGTGATCGATGACCGCCTGTTGGACTCTTTCGGAGTCATTACCCTTGTATCGGAGCTGGAGGACGCGTTTGGGATCGAAATCGAGGCTTCGGAGATGGCAGCAGAAAACTTTAACTCAGCAGAAGCAATGTACCAGATGATTTTAAGGCTTAAGGAGAAGTAACATGGCATACCATACAGCGGTGTATCTGGCGCTGTTTCTCCCACTGGTGCTTTTCGCTTATCAGCTTGCACCGAAAAAAATCAGGTGGTGCGTGCTTTTGGCAGCAGGATATTCTTTCTTCTGGCTGATCAGTAAAGGGTTGGTGGCGTATCTTTTGGGGACAACGTTATTTACCCACTATGTCGGCATATGGCTGGGATGGATGAAGCTAAGATGCCGGACGGAGGCGGAACAAGCGCCGAAGGAGGACCAGGCAGAGATCAGGAAGCAATATAAGCGAAAAGAAAAATGGATTCTGGCAGGCGGTATCCTTGCACTGGTGGGAGTCCTTGCATGGCTGAAATATTATAACTTTTTTGCGGAGAATATGAATGTACTTTTTGAGATGTCGGGAAGTACGGCGCTGCTTCCGGCAAAGGATCTGCTGCTGCCCATCGGGATTTCTTTCTATACATTGCAGGCTATCGGATACATGGCGGACGTCTACTGGGAGAAGGTGCCCTCTGAGAAAAATCTTGGAAAGCTGGCGCTGTTTCTGGGATTCTTTCCTCAGATCATGGAAGGGCCCATCAGCATGTATGCCCAGACCGCAGACGTCCTGTGGGAGGGAAATTCCCTGAAAGGTGAAAACCTGTCAAAAGGCAGCGTGCGTATCCTCTGGGGGCTTTTTAAGAAGATGATCATTGCAGACCGGCTCTACGTGCTGGTAAGAGCAGTTTTTGATCATTATGAGAATTACAATGGGATTGTCATTGCAGCGGTGGCAGTTGCATATACGGTACAGCTTTACATGGAATTTTCAGGGTGCATGGATATCGTCATTGGAAGCGGCAGGATGTTCGGCGTTACACTGCCTGAGAATTTCAACCAGCCTTTTGCTTCTCGGAACGCGGCAGAGTTCTGGAGGCGGTGGCACATGACCCTCGGAGTATGGTTTAAAACCTATGTTTTCTATCCGGTGTCTGTGTCGTCTGTGGTAAAGAAGTGGAATAAATTCGGAAGAAAACAACTGGGGAAATATCTGACAAAACTTGGGGTATCAGCCATTGCATTGTTTCCGGTGTGGCTGTTAAACGGACTTTGGCATGGACCGCAGTGGAATTATATCTTTTACGGTATGTATTATTTTGTCATCCTCTTAGGCGGAGTTGCCTTAGAGCCTGTAAGGAGTAAAGTGATAAAGCTTTTGCACGCTGATGAACATGCGCTTTACTGGAGGATCCCGCAGATTTTAAAAACGTGGGTGATCATCTTCGCAGGAGAATTGTTTTTCCGGGCAAACGGGCTTAGGGCAGGACTTAGGATGTTTGAGAGCATGTTCCGGGAGTTTACGCCCCAGAAGCTATGGGACGGGACATTCTTAGGCTTTGGGCTGGATGCGGCGGATTATCTGGCGATCGGAACCGGATGTCTGGTGGTTGCATGTGTTGGGATGATAAAGGAAAGGAAGCTGCTGGGTGAGGCAGGATTGCAGACACTACGGACGCCTGTGAGATGGGCTTTGTATTACGGGCTGATCTTTGCAGTGATTATTTTTGGGGCTTACGGCGTCGGGTACCAGCAGGTGGATTTGATTTATGCAAATTTTTAAAAATATTCTGTTTATCTTGATATTAGTGATTTTATTAACAGGGATATCAGGGTGGATGGAATCAGCGGCAAAAGATGAAGACCTGGTACAGGGACGGAATAAAAGCATTTCCCGGATTCGCAGGGAACCAGACCAGACTATTGACGTGCTGATCCTGGGTGACAGTTTAAGCTACAGCTCCATTGCACCGCCGATCCTGTGGAAAGACCATGGCATTACCTCTTATGTATGCGGGCAGCCGGGGCAGAAGATACAAGAAACTTATTATCTGTTGAAAACAGCTCTTGAAAAGCAGTCTCCAAGGCTCTTGATTCTGGAGACAAACGTATTGTTCCGCGAGCAGGGAAAGCTTGACGGCCTGAAAGAATCGGTTGCAGAAGTGGGAAATTACCATTTCCCGATCTTCCGGTTCCACGATATCTGGAAACCGCTCCTAATGGAGAAGCTGTACAAAGGAGAAAACTATAAGGGCTTTGAAATCCGGGACGGGATACAGTCCTATAAGGAAGAGGACTATATGAAGGAATCGGGACAAAAGAAAGAGATGGGCGAAAATGTAGAGGGCTATATGGAACGTATCGTGGAAATGTGCAGGGAAAAGAATGTGGAAATATTGCTGCTCAGCACACCTTCACCGCAGAACTATAATTACAGGAAACACAATGCGCTGGTGGAATATGCCCAAAAGCAGAATCTTTCCTATATGAACATGAATATGGCGGTAAAGGAGATTGGAATAGACTGGAAAACCGACAGCCTGGATAAAGGCGACCATTTGAACCTGTCCGGGGCATGTAAGGTGACGGCTTATCTGGGAGAGTATTTAGATAAATCAGAGTGGAAGCTTCCGGATCACAGGGGAGATGCGGCTCTTAGCGCATGGGAGAAGGAAGCGGAGGAATTCGAACAAAAAGTGACAGAAAAATTGAAAGTGATGCGGGGAAAATGATCATAAAACGGATAGAACAATGGAAAAAATGGATGACCGCGCTGTTATTGCTCCTGTGTCTGGCTCTCTGTGCGGTATTATTTAAAGCATATCTGGACGGAAAATTTGATTCGGTAGAAACGCTTCAAAGTTATATTTCGGGGTTTGGCCTGCTGGCGCCGGTCGTACTTACGGCAATCCAGGCGCTTCAGGTGGTCATTCCGGTGCTGCCAGGATTCTTAGGATGTATCGTCGGGGCGGTCATGTTCGGTTGGATGGGCGGTTTCTGGTGTAATTACATCGGGATTTCGGTGGGTTCCATTCTTGCGTTTCTGATCGCAAGAAAATTCGGAAAAGAGATTGTTGGCAGGATGTTCCCAGGGAAACGGTATGAAAAATGGGCTGAGTGGGCGGCAAAAAGCAAATCCTATACGACAGTATTGTTTCTGGGGATGGTGCTGCCTTTGTTCCCGGATGACTTCTTCTGTTATTTCACCGGGATCACAAAAATGACGGCACGTAAATTTGCAGCCATCATTGTACTGGGGAAACCATGGTGTATTCTGGCGTACAGTATTTTCTTCGCTGCTGCGGCTGTTTAAAGAATGGAATGAATAAAATAAGAAAGGTAGAAAAGGGATGGAGGAAAAGAAAAAGCTTTGCGGTTATTATAACTATACGGTGGTGCTTACCTATCTGGGAATGCTGTTTGGGTTTACTGGAATTATCTTTACGATGGAGGGGACATACCGGCAGGCTGTTTTATGCCTGATGTTTGCAGGAATCTGCGATATGTTCGACGGGACGGTTGCCGCTACCAGGCAAAGGGATGCCCGTGAGAAAAGATTCGGGATTCAGATCGATTCTTTAAGCGACCTGATTTGTTTCGGTGTCCTGCCGGCATTGTTTGGATATATGGCAAGCGGGAAAACTTATCTGGGATTTTTGGCGGGATGCCTGTATGTACTGTGCGCGCTGATCCGGCTGGCATATTTCAACGTGCTGGAGGAGGAACGGCAGCAGGCGGAGACTGGAAGCCGTTCCTGTTATCTTGGGCTTCCGGTTACGTCCGCAGCTCTTCTTTTGCCGGCATTTCTGGTGATTGGGAGACAGTTATCCTTTGGCATATCCAGGCTGGCGCCGGTGCTGTTAATAGGGCTGGCTGCTGCATTTGTTCTGCCCTTGCGTGTAAAAAAACCAAAGTTATTTGGAAAAATAGGAATTGTATTTACTGGAATCGTAGAATTTGTTATCCTGTTAATGGGACTGGGATTGGAAATATGAAGAAGGAAACCCTGATGATTCGCTTTTTATATGAAACTATACCAGGCCGTGCTGTTTTAAGACCGCTGGTTCGTCCAACTGTGTCCAGAAAAGTAGGAAAGTTTCTGGATTCGCGGTTTTCCAGATGGCTGGTACCTTTATTTATCAAAAAGCATCATATAGATATGAAGGAATATGAGGGCAGGTCGTACCGTTCATTCAATGACTTTTTTACAAGAAAACGCAGTATGGAACGAATTGACATCACTCCCATGCATCTGATCAGTCCTTGCGACGGATATCTCAGTGTGTATCCGGTAGCAGAAGATCTGACTTACCGGATCAAACATGTAGAATACAGCCTGGAGAGACTGTTTAAAAGCAGGGATCTGGCAGAACAGTATGCGGGAGGAACTTGTCTTATCTTCCGGCTGACTCCCCAGGATTATCATAGATATTGCTATGTATGCGACGGAGTCAGGACCGAATCAGGGGTAATTGAGGGATGCTTGCATTGTGTCCGGCCGGTGGCTTACTCGTCCGTACCGGTTTTTGTAGAGAACAGCCGGGAGTATATCGTGCTTTCAACCCCTGCGTTCGGTACTGTCGTTCAGATGGAGGTCGGCGCCCTGCTTGTGGGGAAGATCCATAACTTACGAAGCAATAGCAGGGTCTTTCAGGGACAGGAAAAAGGATATTTTGAATTCGGCGGCTCTACGATATTGGTGATGGTAAAAAAGAACCGATTGGAATTATCGGAAGATGTTGTAAAACAAACAAGAAATGGGAAGGAAATGAGGATTTGCCTGGGAGAAACGGTCGGCACTGCAGAAAGTGTTTCTGCAGGTCATCCGTTGAAAAATTATTTGCATGGAACAGAAGGATTTCCGGATATGAAGAAATAGAGAGGAGTGTGTGCAGAGATGGAAAAGGAGCAGGTATTGATTGTTGAGGATGACGCGGATATCCGTGAAGGGGTTCGTATTCTGTTAGAAAGTGAGAATTATCATGTGTCGGAAGCGGAAAATGGGAGAAAAGGGCTTGAACTATTAAATGATGAGACGGATCTGGTTATTCTGGATGTGATGATGCCGGGAATGTCAGGACTTCGGACATGTGAAGAAATCCGGAAAGTATCCAATGTCCCTGTCCTTTTTCTGACAGCAAAGGCACAGGAATCCGACAAGCTCATCGGGCTGATGGCGGGAGGGGACGACTACCTTCCGAAGCCATTTTCCTATGCGGAACTTTTAGGAAGAGTAAAGGCTTTAATGCGCCGGTACAAGGTATATATGGGAAAGAACTTAGGAAATGAGAAGGATGAGGAGCCCTACCTGGAGAT
This sequence comes from uncultured Lachnospiraceae bacterium, assembly GCA_910586025.1. Taxonomy (GTDB): domain Bacteria; phylum Bacillota; class Clostridia; order Lachnospirales; family Lachnospiraceae; genus Suilimivivens. The sequence continues at coordinate 34,395 of CAJUIO010000003.1, read as the reverse complement.
GAAGGGAATCCGGATTCATGAGACTTTTAATGAAGTGTTTGTAAATGATGTGGAAAAGGACATGTCTGATCTTGAATACCATATCTTGCTTTTGCTGATGCAGCATCCTGGAAAAATATTTTCCGCTCAGAACCTATATGAAAGCGTGTGGCAGGAGCCTTACTTTTACTCCTGTAACAGTACCATCATGGTGCATATCCGAAAACTGAGGCTGAAGATAGAAGAAGATCCGAAGAATCCAAAGTATATCAAAACCATTTGGGGAAAGGGGTATAAATTTGGCGCGGACAACGAGTAAGAAGGATTCCATATACTTTCAGCTGCTGCGGCTTCTGGTGATATCGGCTTTTGCGGCAGTTCTTGTATTTTTTGTGCTGAATCGGGCAGGGGATCGTCTCATTGAGAATTTTTATTATAACTCGGATTATGAAGAACAAAAAAATGAAAGTTATATCAGGAAGCTGCAGCAGTACATTGATCAGAATGAATTGTCCTCAAGGGATGCAGATGCGTTAAAGAGCTGGGTACAGAAGCAGCAGATTGTCTCCATCCGTGTAAATAAAGACGGAATGCAGGTGTTTGATTCGGTGTATCCGGATCAGGAACTGTGGGAGGAGGATATTGAGGCCAATGATTACGGATGGGAAGTCTATTATACCGTGTCCTTTGCAGATGGGGAGGCGAGAGTAAGCATTACCGGAATGTATGCATATCAGTTTTATAATTATGCAATGCTTGCAGAGCTGGCGCTGTCTTTCGTCTTGTTCCTGCTTCTTGTCCTGTTTGGAATCCGCAGTAAAATGGCATATATTTTAAAATTGAGTGATGAGGTGGAAATCTTAGAAGGGGGAAGCCTTGATTATAAAATTACAGTAAAAGGGAAGGATGAGCTTGCGGCGCTTGCAGAAGGGCTTGAGAGCATGCGCCTGTCCTTTCAGGAGCTGATCAGGCAGGAGGCCCGGATGGTGCAGGAAAACCAGAAGATCGTTACGGAGATGTCCCATGATCTGCGCACGCCGGTTACTTCGATCATGCTGTATACGGAAATCTTAAAAAAAGGAAGCTATAAAGGCGAAGGGCAGTGGAAAGAATATGTGGAGAAGATTGACCGGAAAGCAAGAAGGATGAAGCAGCTTACAGATCATCTGTTTGAATATTCTCTGACTGCAGGAGAAGAAGAGGTGCAGTTAGAAGAACCGGAAACCTGTGAAACGCTGTTCTATGACCTGTTTTCAGAGACCTGCAGTTATCTAAAGCAGCAGGGCTTTGAGGTGTCGTTTCAGGTGGAATGGCCGCAGAGCAGGCTTCGGATCTCAACAGATTATGTGATGAGGATCATGGATAATCTGACGTCCAATATCATGAAATATGCCGATACATCCATGCCGGTTGCGGTTTCTGCTTTGGAAGAGGGGAACATGGTGGGATTTTTGTTTGAAAATAAGGTGAAGAAACCGGAAGAAGAGACGGAGAGCAATGGAATCGGGATACAGAGCGTTAAAAATATGATGGCAAAAATGAAAGGAAAATGTATGACGGAGCAGAAAGGAGAAAGATTCCGGGTATTGCTGTTATTTCCGGGGCAGACAGTATAAGGCTTCTTACTTTCATTAAAGAAAGGTGATAGATTTGTACAGAAAAAAGATTGTTATTGGGCTTTTGTCGGTTGTAATAGTAGGGAGCATAGCACGTCAGATTGAACAGGAACGGCAGGTGAAGGAACAGATATGGCAGCTTGAGCAGAAAAAAGACGCGGATGGAATCATCCGGGAGACTCCCAAGCCGTATTTTATAGAAAAGCAGGCGGGATATCGGTACAGGGAACCGGAAGAGATCACCTATCCGTCTAAGATTACGGGAACCAATCGGCATGCCATGGTATTTCTGCCGGCGGATTATAAAGAAGAAAAACAATATCCGGTTCTGTATCTTCTGCACGGATTGACCGGAAGCCACCGCACATGGCGGAATAAATCGGCGGATGTCATTTTACAGAACCTGCATTATTTTGAGCAGGTGCCGGAGATGATCGTGATATGCCCTAACAGTGTGGTCAATGGGGATGAGGACACGGAAGAGCTTTCTTTGACGGAGACCATCCAGGCATATGACCTTACCGGACAGGATTTGGTGGAGAACCTGATGCCTTATATAAACAGTCATTATCCGGTAAAGACCGGGCGGGAATATACAGCGGTTGCAGGAAACTCCATGGGTGGGCGCAATACCTTGTATATGGCGTTTACTTATCCGGAATTATTTGGTTATGTGGGTGTATTTTCCTCCGCATCGGTGTTGCCGGATGAGACATACGGCCATGTGAACCCGCTTTTAATGGATTTAGTGCCTCCAGCGGAAAAGTTTCGTTTACTTATGCTTTCGGTAGGCAGATCTGATGATGTCTGCGGAGATGTTACCTATAAGCTCCATGGTCTTATGGAGGAGAAAGGCATAGAACATCTTTTTTATGATACGGAAGGAGGCCATGAGGATACAGTATGGCAGAATGCACTTTATAATTTTGCAAAAAAACTGTTTATATAAAGAACTATGATTTAGATTTGTTAAGAAATGATTTAGGAACGGTTAAGACTTTTCCGTGATAATAGAAAGAAATACAAAGGAAGGAGGCAGAAGAAAAAGCGGACTGTACGAAAGGTGTACGGTCTCTTTATCTGTAAAGAGAACATATGGGAAAGAAGGGATTCTTTTTATTAATGCTTCTGGTAAGTCTGCTTGTTTTTTCGTCCACTGTATCTGCAAAAAGTAAGACACAAACGGAAAATGGAAATCAAATTAAAAATGCAGCCGGAATCCGAAAAGAATCGAAAAATACGATTGACGTTCTAGTTGCCGGGGACAGTTTAACGTACAGTTCCGTTTCACCCTTAGGGTTATGGAAACAATATGGAATTACATCTTATGTATGCGGACAGCCGGGACAGATGTTGTCTGAGACTTATGAAACATTGAAGCTGGCATTCAAGACTCAAAAACCAAGGCTCGTGCTTTTTGAGACCAATGTATTGTTCCGAAAACTGGATAAAAAGAATGAGAAAAAAGATTTGATGAGCAAGCTGTATGTGAGGGAGGATTCCAAAGGGTTTAAGCTGCGGGACGGAGTAAGGCCGTACCGAGAAGGAGCTTACATGAAAAAGACAGAAAAGAAAGAAAAAATGCCGGAACAGGTAGAAATGTATATGGAGAAAATCCTGAAGCTGTGCCGGAGGCATGGAGCCGGACTTGTCCTGGTCAGCACGCCGTCCCCTAAGAATTATAATTACCAGAAGCACAATACGCTGCAGGAATATGCGGAAAAGAAATCCCTTACGTACCTGGATATGAACCTGATTACAAAAGAACTTAAGATTGACTGGAAGACAGATACCATAGATCAGGGAGACCATCTTAATTTATCCGGCGCAAAGAAAGTTACGGAGTATCTGGGGAAGTATCTTAAGAATGAATTCGGGCTTTCGGATCACAGGGATGAGGCGCTTTATAAGACATGGAAAAGAATGGCAAAAGAATATACAAGGAAGGAACAAGAAATGTTAAAACAAATGCAGGCAATAATCGCAAAAGAGAAAATGAAAAGCTGATAAAACCAAAAGGAGATCAGATGAAAAAGAACAGTATAATAGTGGGACTGATGATATTAGTTACAGCCATTATAATGATATTATTTTTGTGCAGGGGATTAGAGAAACGAACGGATGTGGTATTAACAGACTATACGATATCCGAAGACGGAGAAAAAATGAAATTAAATATAACGACAACGTCTTCTATAGGAAGCGCAAGGGCTTTGGAAATAAAGCAAGGAGGAGATAATAAATACATTGCCTTTTATTCTGCATTTGGTTTTTTAAATAGTAAATTTGGAGCGAAGAGTGAATATGAAATAGAATTAAATCCTTCATGTACCGAAATTTATTTCTATAAAGGAGATGGAGAATATGAATTGGTCTTACAGAAAAGTGAAACAACAAATGAATGGAGTTTTGTAAAATAATTAAAGTGATTTCTGAATACATGTTTACAGGAGGAACAAAGCGATGACAGAATTAATTCAAGTGAAATTGCTTCCAATGGAAGAAGCAGACCGAAACCAGTTTATCCTTGACAATCAGGAAGCATTTCGTTATGGCGCTTTAGAAGAGTTCGGCGTCAGAGATGAATATTTTGAGGAGGGTGAAGAAATCATATCCCGCCGGACGATTGAAGAATGTATGGATAGAAAAGGCGCGGAAATATACCGTATTATTTTGCAGGAAGAGAAGGTAGGCGGTGTGGTTTTACAGATCAATGCAGAGACAAAACATAATGAACTGGCGCTATTTTTTATTCTTCCTGCCGCACACAGTAAAGGGATCGGTCAAGCAGCGTGGAAGGCAATCGAGCGGCAGCATCCGGAGACAAAGGTGTGGGAAACATGTACGCCATACTTTGAAAAGCGGAATATACATTTTTATGTGAACCGATGTGGTTTTCACATAGTCGAGTTTTTTCATTCAAAGCACCCAGATCCCAATGCGCCTGATGAGTGCTCAAAAGAGGATGCAGGGGGCAGCGGAATGTTTCGGTTTGAAAAAGTGATGAAAGTTTAAGAATCCATTTAGAATTCATTAAGAATTGGAACGGAAAATAAATTGAGAAGGTTTTTCTAATTTATAAGACGGTACTAGTGCTCCATCCGGTCAGAAGAAAATATAAAAGGAGTAGTTTCATATGGACATCAATCATTCAATGACAACTTTATCTAACACAAGAATGACGGCATTTACCAGTTTGAAGCAGCAGTAATGTGTTCTCAATATGCAGATACGGATGGCAATGGAGAACCATAATGCAGATGCACAGAAAAAGCTGGAAAAGGAACTGGAACAAATTTTAGAGCAGATTAACATTTTTGTGTAAAAGAGGAATGAAAGACATTCCCAATCTCTCTATAACCTCAAGGACACGGTAAATATGTTGAATATCCTCCGCCGTCAACGGCATAGAGGATATTGATAAAAAATCAAGGCCATGATAGGGAGGCAAATGGATATACGTGAGAAGTTGAAACCTGTTGAACGGCGCATGAACACGCTGAAAAAGCATATCAAGACGACATTTGTTTCAAGTACAAAGGGAAAAAGTCGTGACGGAAAGTGAGTAAATCCTGTTTACGGCGGCGATGATGAACAGCAAGACCACAATCACGACAAAAGCATGGAAAGCGGGAATATGGACACACAGGACGTAGGATATCTTTCAATACCTGCTCCGCTGCTTCTGTTTTGAATTTAGAATATGCACGATAGTTTAGTTAATCAATTCATTTCCAGCGAAAAAAGCCTTCTGATAATGCTATTTTTTCTGCTATCTTTTTCATGTCTACCATATCTTAATAATCCTATATATGAAGATTTTCTTAAAACCTGTCGAATAGGAATAGCTGGAAACGCAAGCTGTTTTTGGACGGCAAGTTTACTAAGGGGTGTTGACTGCAACCAGCGTTTTATATCCGTTCCGACTATTCAGACCATCAAGGGATGCCCCCAAACGGCTTCTAACCGTCTACAGGTGCAATTCGTGCCTTTTTCTGCCCGTTCCCAAGGATAAAAGTTAATAAAATAAAAATATTTTCGGGACGCAATAACAGCTGTTTTTAGAAATTTTCAGAATCTGTTAAGAATCCATTAAGATATAGAGCAGAAAATAAAAACTAAATAGCTGCCATAGGTAGGACAAAAATATAATTAATCGGGAGGTTTATGGAAGATGGATCTTGAAATTCGGTTTTATCCAACAGATAAGATGTATAAGGAGTATGTGTATAAAGTATTGTGCAGAGACATAGTTGTATGCTGTATCGTTGCAGCGACCGTGGCGGGGGTGTCGATGATTGTTTGCATGAAGTCCGAACCAGTACTGGCAATCATTGAGGGGGTATGTATGGTTGTGCTGCTTATTATCCTGTTCCTAGCACCAAAAGATACTCTGAAACGTATAAGAACCGCTAACATGCAGACTGATAGTGGAACGTATCCGGAATGTGTTGTTAATTTCAGCGATACAGTGAAAATGACAGAAGGGAAATATAATATAGAAATTACGTATGGACAGGTATGTAGAATTTTCCGCCTGAAAAGCTGTAATGTGTTAATGTATGCAAAAGAAAAAGGAATTCTCTATGTAAGAGATAATTTTGGAGAAAAAGAAGAAGATTTTGAAGTGTTCCTGCTTGAAAAGTGTGTGAATGTGAAATATATCAAAAATCGCTGAAAATGATATGAGGTGGCTATGAATAAAATAATAATATTCGCTGTATCAGGAAATGAAGAACAGATTTTTTCGGATATTCAGGAATATTTGAAGTTAAAGACAGACTTTGTTAATATAAGTTTAGAGCGAACTATGAAACTATCTTTTGTCGGTCTTGAAATTGATTTATATCACAGAGAGGTTAGAAAAGATAAAAGTATAATCAATTTCACAGATTTAGAATTTCGTATACTTCGCTATTTAGCAAGCCAGCCTGGACGTGTATTCACTTACCAGCAGATTTATGAAGGAGTATGGGGGGAGGAATATGCCCATGAGAAAGGAATCATTATGTCCCATATCCGTCACATCAGGCAAAAATTGGAATCAGGGGGCGACTCTTTTGAGTACATAGAAAATATAAGGGGAGTAGGATACCGGTTCAAAAAACCAATGACCGACAGTTTGTAAAAGCTGCCGGTCATTGTTCTGTTCTGCCAAGAAGATAGTCCGCACTGACTTTGAAATAATCTGCAATCACAGCAATCTCGTAATCTGGAACGAAGCGTTCCCCTCTTTCAATTCTTAAAATCGTCAGATCACTAAATTCAATTCCGCTCAAAGTAAGCCTGGCGGCCAGTATGCGCTGGGAAATATTCTGTTGCTGGCGCAACTGCTTTAAGCGTTTTCCGATGATATTCTTTGATTCACCATTCCAATATATTTTCATGGCCTTACCCTCATATAAAAAACTTCTAAAGATGAAAGATTTATGATTGATTGTACCGAATTGAAATGATAATATACTTCTAAAGATGAAGTTATTCAAAGTTTTGTATAGTAACAGGATAAAAATGCAGAAACTATATCTACTAAGTAGGAAGGTTTCATTCTGTGTCAAAAGAAAGGAGAAGATTATGGAAAAACTGGTATGGAACAAGGTAAGACAATTTCTGGAACTATTGAGGTGCGAAGATATTGACCGGGAAAGTATCGTGGACACAAAGGAATTTCAGGAAGCAAAACAAATCCTCGAAGATAAGCATACCATATATCAACAGAGCATGGCAAATATCCAACAGGCGGAGGGAGAAAAGATTCAGGATTATGTAGAAGCATTAGAATCTTATTCTTCTGAAGAGTGCCAGCAGGCATATCTTCAAGGTATGGTTGACTGTATAATGACCCTGTGCGGTGCAGGAGTCCTGAAACCCAAACAGGAGCTGGGAGTACTGTTAAAAACACTGATACAGCCGTCAATTTAAGAAAGTGACTCCATCATCTTATCGGAATCACTTATCTTGAGAAAATTCAAGCAAAAATACAGAGAAGCTCAAGAATCATTGTCTATAATGAATTCGTGGGCTTTTTTTCTCTGTTCTCCATTAATGTTCGGGCATTTTCCAAAAGAATCTTAAGCTCTTTCGGTGTGCATTGCGGCAGTAAACGAACCAGTTGAAGATAAGTACTATCTTCTGCATGTAGGTTCTGGTGGATAAACTCATCAGCGGAAAGGCTTAAGATCTGTATGATCCGGCAGAACAGCTTTAAGCTTGGTATGTTCTTTCCTCGTTCAATATTACCCAGATAGGACAGGTTGCAGTTTAGTTTTTCTGCAAGCTGTTCTTGGGTAAGTTTCAAATCCTGCCGTCCATTTCTTATAAATTTTCCCAATCTGTTATTTGAAAAGATCATGTGCTGTAATCACCTCCATGAAATCTAGTGTATTACACCAGTTTTGAAAAGTGAAAATAATAATACACCATAATAAAAATGGTGTATTACAGCAGATTTTTATGAATGAATAGATACAACAAAAGAAAAACATTTGAAAGGTGTGTCTTCTGGTTGTTGGATTTTAAAGGAATTTTGAAAGCTTTGGATAAACTGTTAAAAAAATCATAGTTTCTTATGCGGTATTCTACCGTTTTGAATATGGTGTATTACACCATGAAAAATATAGAATAAAATTGCCAGATGGAAAAGCAGCCAGGTGCAGAAGAGAAATACCGGGATGCTTTTCTTATTTTAGAAAATATGCAGGGAGTATCCGGGCGCCTCCGTAATCTGAACTGATTTTATGGATATAAAACTCAGATTAGAGGAGGTACTATATGAACTCAAATGGAATGAGTGAAGAAAATATTACTGTAACCCAGAAAATATTATTTCTATCATATCGCCGGGAATTGTACGAAGAGATTTGCTATTCTCTGGTTGGACAATATGATATTTTGTATCATAGAATCAGAGAAAACGAGAATAGTACAGCAGCTATGGATGAAAATGTTGTACTGTGCATGATAGAAATGCTGCGTTTTACGGAAAAGAGTGCAAAACTGCTCCGTGAAATACGGAGTAAGTTAAGCATACCGATTCTGTTGATATCCGGTGCCAGAACAGAAAAGACAAGAAAAGAAGAGACGGTACATGCAATTAGAAGCGGAGCGGACGGATATCTTGTCAGTGCCCAGTCTGCAGAGGAGATTGCGGCAGAAGCAACTGCTCTGATCCGGCTGCAGCAGCGCATCAAGAAGCAGCCGGAAGTATGGACGTATGGGGAGCTTCAGATTATCCCGGACAGAAGGCAGGTCTTCCGCCAGGGGCAGGAGATTTTATTGACCCACATAGAATTTGACCTTGTATATTATCTTGCCGTACAGAACGGGAGAGTCGTTACATATAAGGAATTGTATGAAGCGGTCTGGCACAGCGAGTATCTGTTTGATGATAAAAGTATCATGGCACATATCCACCGTATCCGCCGGAAGCTGGAGGTCGACAGGAAACATCCTTTTTACATTCAGAATGTATATGGCGTCGGTTACCGGTTCGGATGCTGCTGTACCCGAAAATAATGGTTAAAGTTTCATAGGTTTCGTTGCAGCTTGCTATGAATTACTTTGTAAGGCAGTGCCAGCCGGCGCTGTCTTACAAAATAGCTCATAATGGGCGTTTACAACAACATTAACACAAAATATATGAAAAGAATAATTGACGAATACTATATATTGTGCTAAGATGAAAATGAAATTTGTATTTGTATTCATCTGGAGGATGGATAGCGCATTTTAGTTTCGGAATGTACCGAAAGAAAACTATAAGGAATCAGGGGATTCCTGTCTTTCACAGGGAATCAAGAGGGAAAGCATTTAGAATGGCATGTTCTGGGTGCTTTTTTGTTGTTTTAAGGCTTGGCGTGTTTGGGAAAGTCTTCTGCCCTGTGAAAATTTCCAGAAAGATGGACAGATACAAAGAGCAGCCTGTGCTCGAAAAGCAAAGAAGGAGGTGTTTTGTCATTTATAAGGAAAGGAAGGAGGAAACGAATAAAGAGAAACAGGCTGAAGGTGAATCAGGAGTCAGTGGGGCTGCATTTAGGAAGGAGATTTCTAGATGCTTTTTTTTATGTCACAGCATAGGAGAGAGACGCTAAGCGTCAGATTTTAAAGCTGTGCAGATCATCAGGAGGAGAATGTATGAACAATACAATTATGATGGGACGTCTGGTCCGGGATCCACAGATCAATTATGTTGAAAATGGCAAGGGCGATGAGATGGCGGTTGCGAATTTCCGCCTTGCCGTAGACCGGAAGTTCAGTGACGATACGGACTATTTTCCATGCGCGGCGTTTGGACGGCTGGCAGAATTTGCAGAAAAATACTTATTCCAGGGAATCAAGGTTGTCGTGAACGGTCGGATGGAGAACAACAATTATACCAATAAGGATGGGGACAAGGTGTATGGCGTCTGCCTTAAGCTGAACGAGATTGAATTCGCGGAAAGCAAGAATGCGGGGCGGGATGATGACGAAGACAGAGGCGGCAGAAACCGGGATTCTGGAAACAGAAGAGGTTCTTCCGGCAGAAGAGGCAGTTCCTCCAGCGGCAGGAGCAGTTCCAGGAATTCCGGCTCATCAAGAAGCAGCTCCAGGCGTTCCGACAGCAGTTCCGGTTCTTCCAGAAGCTGCAGGTCTTCCAGGGACAGGGACGTAGATGAAGAGTTTGACGATATGAATGAAGATTATAACTTTAGCTAGATGATTCTGGGGGGAAGGATTCCCCCGGAAAATGAAGGAGGCTGTTTATGGAGGCTGTAAGAGAGTGGATTGTGAGATATAGGCAGATGCTTATATTATTAGGAGTGATCGGCATGATGCTGGTTCCTTTTTTATGGCCGTTTTTTCTTGCAATCATTTTTCAGGTGTTTTATGTGGCGGTTCCCTTTCTTATAGTGGGAATTGCCGTCAAAATACTGCGAAGGGAGAAAACGAATGAACAAAAAGGGAGTCAAAGATATCAAAATACAAAGGATGCAGATGTACATTTCGAGGAAACCATATCAGGATGTAAGGCTTCAACAGGGGCAGAGAAGGAGAAGACGGCTCCTGCATGGGAAAGGCATCGGGAAACGGGAGAGGAATCGCTAAGAAGACAGTTTAAGAACAGGAAGGAGATGAGCGACGCTTCCTGTTTTGCGCTGATATGGTATGAATTAGAAGGGAAGGAGCGGATCTTCCGGCTGATGGGAAAGCTTGAAAGGGAAGGAATCCGTAAGTTTTCCATCAGCCCGGAGGGGATCTGTTCGGTTCGTGCAGAAAACGGCTATCGCAGGATTGGTGTATTGCGCTCTTATCCATGCAGGGAAATGAAAAGCCTCATACCAAGGCTTAAAAAGGACCATATCCATGCATCGTTAAGAGGAAAATACCTGTGGCTTGCATGGGGGAAGGAGTGCTTTAGATGATACATTGCAAGTTCGTAGAAAGAACCTATTATAATCCGGCAAATGGATATACCGTGGCATCCTACCGAACCAGGGAAGAGCTACCCCGGGAGGTCAGCCGTCAGAATCCGGAATATCCGGGGCTTTTTACCGCTTATGGCATGGAACTGCCCGTGGGTGAAAACCTGGAGATGAAGCTGGATGGTACCTGGAAAAAGAGTAAATACGGGTTTCAGCTGGATGTCTCTTATTTCCATGTCGATATCCCGGAAACAGAGGCCGGCATTGAAGCGTATCTATCCTCCAGCATGATCAAAGGAATCGGATCGGTAACGGCGCACCGCATTGTGGAACGGTTTGGGAAGCGTACCCTGTATGTGCTGGATAAAACACCGGAAAAGCTTTTGGATATTCCCGGAATTTCGGAGACAAAGCTGGAAGAAATATTAAATGGGTACCGGAAAAGCACCGCTTTACGGGAGCTGATGATCTATCTGGCGCCTTTTGGGGTGACTGCAAACAAGCTGGAAAAGATACAGGAGCATTTCGGAGAAAGCGCCTACCACATCATCCGCGAGGACCCCTTCCGGCTTTGTGAGGTCAGGGGGTTCGGTTTCCTGACGGTTGACCCGATTGCCATGAAAGCAAAGAATTTCCGGCCGGATAATCCGCTTCGTATTAAGGCGGCGATCTCCCAGGTGCTTAAGAAAGCGGAAGAGGAAGGACATCTGTTTTTGACCAGTGAGGATATTGTGGAGCAGGCAAGGGAGCTTTTAGATAATAAGAAAAATTCTCGGACATTCAGGATCTCGGACTCGGCGATTAAAAATGCCGGAAACGCCATGATCCGGAAGGACAAGTCTTTGGTTGGAAACGGAGGCGGCATTTATAATAAGTCCGGGTTTGACGCGGAAGTAGGAGCGGCGGGAGAACTGGTCCGCCTGATGTTTCAGGAAAGGGAGAAACGGGATATCCGGCAGATGTTAGGGCAGATTGTGAAGGAGGAAGGGATTACTCTTGACAGGATGCAGGAACAGGCGGTATTCCAGGCATTCGAGTATCCGGTGTCCATCATTACAGGCGGTCCGGGAACCGGAAAGACTACCCTCATCCGAATCATTTTAAGGTTGCAGGAAATGCTTGACCCGGATGCCATGATTATGCTGTGCGCCCCTACAGGAAGGGCGAGACGGCGTATGTATGAAAAGACAGGCTATCCGGCAATGACCATCCAGAAAGCAGTCGGCATGACAGGCGTGGACGGGGAAGAAGCGTGGAACCAGATGGAAAAGCTCCCGGACGACCTGATCATTGCAGATGAGTTCGGTATGTGCGACATGTATCTTGCGTATAAGTTTTTCTATTGTATCAAGCGAGGGGCGACCCTGATTATGATCGGGGATCAGGACCAGCTTGGAAGTGTGGGGCCTGGGAATGTATTTAAGGAAATGATAGAATCCGAAGTTATCCCGGTGACGGTTTTAGATGCCTGTTTCCGGCAGGAGGAAGGGAGCACGATTGTTGAGAACGCAAGACGCATCAACCAGAACCGGACAAACCTGCATTATGATAACGATTTTCAGTTCCGTGCGGCTTCCGATCCGGAGGATGCTGCCCGGATCATCCAGAAAATCTATGAAACATACTGGAGGGAGCATGGGAAGCGTACCGAGGATATCATGGTGCTTTCACCGCTCAGGAAAGATACGGCTGCAGGTTCGGATGCCCTGAATGAAAGGCTGCGCGAGGTGGTAAACCCCAAACGGAGGGGCAGGACGGAGATCAAAAATGGTAAGAAGCTCTTCCGCGTAGGGGATATCGTGATGCAGACAAAAAATGTAGATGAGGTTTCCAACGGAGATTTAGGGGAAGTCCTGGGAATTTATAAGAAAGATGGCAAGATGGTCATGGAGGTAGATTTTGGGGATGGCCGGATTGTAAGATTTCCGGATGATGATTACTGGCCCCTGACACACGGTTATGCCATGAGCGTGCATAAAAGCCAGGGAAATGAGTGCCCGGTTGTGATCATTCCGGTGCTGGGATGTTTCTGGCGTATGCTCCAGAGGAATATCCTGTATACAGGGATTACCAGGGCGACAAAACAGGTGATCCTGGTGGGGAGCAAACAGGCGGTAGCAAAGGCGATCCGCAATAACAGAATGGCGAAGCGGAATACAAACTTTGCCTTGCGGCTCCGGCAGGTGTATAAGTCCATGCAGGAATATTATGAGAAGTCTGCATAGAGAAAATGCGGATAAGAAATCTGTAAAGGTATTTCAACGGTTGTTTAGATCATCAGATAAAGGGTGCAAAAGAAGGATGGAACGGACAGTTTTTACGGCTGTCCGTTCCATCTTTTGTAAAGACAGCAATATCTGGAATTTTACAAATCTTATAAAGGAAGGAGTTTGATGCAGATGAAGACAAAATATATACAGTTACCGCCATTGCCGGAGGATTTACCAACAGAGCTAATTGAGATTATCTGGCTCTATGCGAAAATGCCAAAGGATAAACGGAAAATGTTCATGGAATTTATGAATGAGAATGTGTATGGTATTCCGGAAAATCTCGGAAAAACAGAATTGTCAAAATTATTAAATCGTACAGACAAAGAAATGGATTCCGATCTTTCAGAATATGCAGAGCTGATGAAGAAGTTTTTAGGCACACTGTATTCACAGGCATGTGAGACGGCAGGGTTCGTATACCAGCATTATTGCGTGGAAGGAAAAAGCCTGGAGGAAATATCCAGGGAATACCAGATAGATGAAGAAGCTTTAAGGTTGATCGCCCAGTATTATAGCCTGACGGGCGAAACCAGTTGGCCTAGAGGTGATGGATATAGTCAATAACTTGGCAAATACGAAATGTAGAATGAATAAGATATAAGATGTGTTTTTGATTGAGCGGATATATAACATGTGGTATAATGGCAATGGGGTCATATACCTTTTGGAAATGGATTTTGCGTTTCCCGCCATACAAAAAAGTAGGAGGTTTATGGCTAATGGATACGGAAATAAAAATGCGGTCAGCGCGACGGATCAGGACGCCCAATATGACGATAAGGCAAAGCGTCTGTTGGGAAATAAAATCATTCTGGCGCATATTCTGGTAAAGACGGTTGATGAGTTCCGGGGAATGAACCCGAAAGATGTGGTGGCTTATATTGAGGGGTGCTGTGTGCCAGTGGCACACGTTTAGCACGGACCGAGTCGGGAGACGAGACAGCCATTGATCAGCGTGGTTCCGGTAGAGCTGGGGCTGACCAACATTGAAAAAGAGGAAAACGGACAGCGTATTGTCGGGATGAATACGGAAAATGCGGAGATCAACGAGGGGCTTATACGGTTTGATATTATTTTTTATGTGCGGATGAAGAACGGCATCTCGCAGGTGATCGTGAATTTAGAGGCACAAAAAGATAACCCGACAGGCTACCATATCTTAAACAGGGCAGTATTCTATGTGAGCCGCTCTGTTTCCTCGCAGAAGGAACGGGATTTTGTGGGGACAAATTTTAACGACATCAGGCGTGTATTCAGTATCTGGGTATGTATGGGAATGGATGAAAGCAGCATGGCTTATGTGCATCTTGCGAAAGACGGTCTGCTCGGTTCCTATCCGTGGAAGGGCGGGCTTGATCTATTAAATATTGTTTTGATCGGTATATCAAATGAACTTCCGGAGCATGATGAGAAGTATGAGCTGCACCGTTTGCTGAGTACATTACTTTCAATGGAGTTGACTGTTGATGAAAAATTAGGAATTATAAGAACAGAGTATAGTATTCTGGTAGATGATAAATTGAGAAAGGATATGAGTGCCATGTGTAATCTTTCACAGGGAATTAGAGAAAATGCAACAGATAAGGCCATAGCAGGTGTAATAATGAATATGCATAGAAAAGGCTGTACGTTAGAGCAGATAGCAGAATGTGTGGAAAAGACTATTGAGGAAGTGGAGGCTGTTATCAAAAAACGGGAGCCTGTACTGGCATAACTACAGTAACTTAATAAACAAGCAGTAAAGCAGTGAATTTGTTTTTGTATTATATAAAACAATTCGCTGCTTTTTTAAGATACGATACAGCCACAAACACAATATATTGATTTTAAACTATTGACAAACACAATATATAGAAATATAATAAAACAGAAGTTATTATTTTTTTCTGCATACAGGGCAGAAAACCAAATTTTTGTTCCAGCGTGGGCTGGAAGGAAAACTTTCAGGCGCAAGCCTGCCAGAAACAGAGAATACAACATGGCGCTGATTATTAGGATGATAGTCAGTGCTTTTTTTGTGTCCTGTGACAATGGAAAATACGAGCGGAAAGGAGATAGTAACGTGGATAGGTTAGGTTACAGACAAACGAAAGGAGGGAATGAGGATATGGAAGACGGCGTATTTGGCAGGGGCCATGACAGCATGGAACTGATGGCAGAGTTAGGAAGTACAGGCTATATGCAGAGATTTTATGAATTTCTCCAGGGGAAATTCCACCCGGAGAATATCACAGCAGAAGATGCCCCGAACCTGTCGGGAGACCAGGCCTGGCATGTGATCTACTGCATGCAGGAGTACTTCGGTATTTTTGACGACCGGTTTGAACGCTGCAGGGAATGCGATACGATCTTTGACAGCTATGAAGAAGGGACTGCAATTAACGAAGATACGGAACCTGTGGGAAGAGATACGTTCTGTGAAGGGCGGTATCTCTACCAGTTCACGGAAGAGGAATACGGGCATTACTGTGAAGACTGCCGCCCGGACTGATTCCAGTGGGGATTTTGGCATGGAAGGAGAATGAAGATCAAGAAGAAGGAGGAAGATTTGCATGTCAGCGCTATTTGAAACATGGACTTTGAAGCAGGAGCTTCCGGAACCGTTTGCAGAGATTGTCAGGGAAAACGGAGGGAAGAAAACCAGTGTAAAAGAAAAGAACTGCTCCATCTATAATACCGGAAAGGCGAAATCAGCAGCCCTGCACCCGCCGACGCTGCGGGCAATCCTATGGCTAGCCGACCTGATGACCGGCTGGAACTCCGGTGCTGCCGGGTTTCAGGCAGGGGATACGGAAGTCAATTTTTATTGTGTGGAGTATGAGAAAACGGATGGGAAATACGCCCTTGTCTATAACAGCAGGAACGGAAAAGTAAAGGGGCTGAGACGAAAGGATAACACGGTAGAACCGCTGCTTCCCCTGTCAGAAAAGGGGAGTGATGGGGAAGAGTATCTGGCGCTTTTTGCGTTTATCAGTGCAAACGGCATTGGCGATCTGGCAGACAGGGAGTTTGCTTCCCACTTTTATGATATGCTGTCCCATATAGAGGGAGAGAATATATTATCAGATGAAGAGTTTTTAAGCTGCGCGTTTGTCTGCTGTGACAACTTGTACCGCAGGATTGAATTTGGCAGCGTAATTGGAGACGGGGGGATCCCCTTGGAAGAAAGCCAGCTTGCAGATCCGGATTTTATTACTCCTTATCTCCTGAATACGGGTGTATACAGCCCGAATGCAGTTGAGGGCGGGGAGTTCGAGATCCTGACTGTAAAGACACTGCATAAGGAAATAACCCTTGGAGTGCTTAAGGGGGAATTCAATCAGGGAAGGACATACCCGGAAGAATACCGGCGCATGATCCCGAATCTGCCGGATTACTACCGGGTCAATACAGAGACACAGGAGATCCTGTCCATGATCGTCAACACGCCGGCAAGGTTTTTCATGCTGGCAGGCGAGTCCGGAGCCGGGAAAACCACGGATTCTAAGATTATTGCACAGGCGCTTGGGTATCCCCATTTTGTCTTCACCTGCGGGCCGAATACGGAAGAGACGAGCCTGATGGTATCCATCCTGCCGAACATTGACAGCTGTAAGGTTCCAAAGGAACACTGGCCCACCATGGAGGATTTTCTGATGGATCCGGCGTCTGCCGTTGCAGAGCTTACCGGCATGTATCCGGGAAACATGGAAAGCGAGACCGCCTTCCGGAAGATTTTAGAGGAAATCTACCAAAGGGGCTATGACCGGGCAAAAGGGGAGAAGGATTTTATCAAGAAGGAGTCCACCATCATCCAGGCATGCCGGATGCCGTCTGTGATCGAGATCCAGGAGGTATCCATGATTGAAAAGCCGGGAACCCTGACCCGCCTGAATGCGCTGTTTGATGATTGTGCGAAGACGGATCTGTTAAACGGCGAGATCATCGAACGTCATCCCGATACGGTTGTGATCCTGACCACCAACCTTGATTATGTCGGGTGCCAGATGTTTAACGAATCAGTGTTATCCCGTATGAATTTAATCCAGCACCGCAAGGGCATGAGTGCAAAGGATATGGCGAAACGGGCGGTGGAACGGACAGGATGCAAGGAAATTGAAATCGTGCAGGAGATGGCGCGGGTGGTGGAAAATATCCATCAGTATTTAACAAAGAAGCAGGTACAGGGCGGCGTATGCGGATATCGGGAGCTGGAGAACTGGGTATGGAGCTATCTGGCGACCGGGGATATCATGAATGCTTCCCATCATACGGTGGTGAGCAAGGCATCCCCTTACCCGGAGGACCGGGAGGAAATCCTGAATACTTACATCCTGCCTTATTTTGAAGCGGCGGCATAAAGGAGGATTATGGAACGAAACGGGATATTTCGGGAGTTAGTGCAGGAAAAGAAGAAGGAATTTACGAAGGATGAGATTTTTGAGTCTGCCTTTTATAAGGAAATGCTGTTGTCGGTGGCAGGAGAATTGACCGGAGGAACCTTAAAGAAAGTGGAGCTGGTGAAACTGCCGGAAAGCGACTGGGCCGGGAGATGCAATGACCGGAGAGTGCTGTTAAATATCGAAAACAGTGTTACAGCAAGTTTTCCCTCGGTATCATTGAAAAGCGACAGTATTGCCGGTGTTCTTGGCCATGAATGCGGGCATTGGAATTTCTCGGATTTCGGGCTGAGACAAAAATATCTGGAAGGAATTGAAAAAGGGGAATGGTATCTCCATCCCCCAAAGCCGGAAACGTCATTTGAAGAAGATCATCTGAAGGAAATTAACGAATATCTGGAACAAAAGCATGACATTGCGCTTGCCCTTTTAGCGGAGACGGCTTCTTTTATCCAGAACATGTTAGAGGATGTATATGTGGAGCAGAAAATGTGCGAGCGGTATCCTGGTAGTATCCGGAGGGGAATCATGCAGAACCGGGTAAGGAATGTGGAGCGGATTCCAAGCTTAAAAGTACAGATGGAGAATGGTTACAGGCCGGTTTCTATTCTGTTAAATCTTATGGCACAGTATTCCCTTGCAGGCATTGTCAACAACTGGGAGGAAGTTACAGGCGGGCTTTTGGAACTTTTGGAACTTGTAAAACCAGTCATCGACGCGGCAGTGAAGGCCGAAGATGCAAAAGCGCGGATGTCGGCAGCAAACCGGATCCTGCTGATCATCTGGAAGGTGCTTTTGGAAGAGATTCAAGAGGCAGGAGACAGAAAGTGGAAACAGCAGGGGGAAGAGCCGCAGAATCAGCCGGAGGGAGATGGACAGCCGGAAGCCGGAGAAAATCCGGAGGAACCGCAAGACAGCCGGGAAAAGGAGGTACGATTAGGCGGAACTGGAAAACAGACGGAAGAGCCACAGAGCGGTCAGGAACAAGCGGGGCAGCCAGGTGAGTCCAAGGAACAGCCAGAGAAATCTCAGAAAGGCCCGGAGCAAACGAGCCAGTCAGGGAAACCACAGGAACAGTCGGAGAAATCTCAGAAGAGTCAGGAACAAGCAGGGCAGTCAGGCGGGTCTAATGGTCAGCCAGGAGAACCGCAAGACAGCCAGGAACAAGCAGGACAGTCAGGCGGGCTTAATTGTCAGCCGGAAGAGCCGCAAGACAGTCAGGAACAAGCGGGGCAATCGGATAAGATACAAAATCAGCAGGAAGAACCAGCCGACCGGCAGGCGGGCGAAAGGAAGCCGGGAGAGCATTTAAAGAAAAATGGGCAAAATCTTCAGGAGAGAGCAAAAGAACAGGAAAAAAGACAGGAAGGCTCACCGCGGGATCACACAGAAAAGATTCAGCGGATGTTGGAACAACTTCGTGAGCAGCTGCCGGAATTCTTGCTTGAAAAAGATGGGGAGAATGTGGAAGGAAACCTTAAGAGAATGGGTGAGGTCTCCAGAGTCAACACATTGCTTCCGATGGAGCAGCTGGTAGAAACCGGGGAACGGCTCATGGAATATATACAGGGAGCGGCAGAAAAGCAGGCCGAAAAAGAGCTGGAGCAACGGTTCAGCCGGGAATTATCCCGCGAACTCTCAGAGACAGAATTTGACGGCGACCACAGAAAGGTGAAGAAAGTTCTGGTAAGGGAGAACAGGTTTTCCAAAGGAGCAATGACTAACTGTAATCTCTATGAAGATCAGGTGAGAGCGATCATGCGCCGGATGAAGGCGAGGCTGTTGCCAGTATTAAGCTGTCAGAGTCCTCATATGGAGAGGAACCTGTTTTTTGGCTCACAGATGAATTACCAGGCGCTGTACAATCCGGAAAAGCGGATTTTCTGTAATCTGGAAGTAAGGAAGAAGGTCAATACCGCGGTGGCGATGCTGATTGACATGTCAGGTTCCATGCTGGGCAAACGGATGGAACAGGCAAGGCTTTGTACCCTGTGCCTGTATGAGTTCTGCAAAAGTGCAGGGATTCCCATACTGATTTATGGACACCATACGGACAGGGTTTATAAGCGGGTGCAGAACGAAACCGTATATCTCCACTCCCTTGCAGAATTCGATTCCGATTACAAGGATAAGTACCGGATTGCCGGCATGAAAGCGGGTGGGTGTAACCGTGACGGGGCTGCCATTGCTTTTGTGGGAGAGAAGCTTGCGAAGCGGCCGGAGAAGATCAAGCTGTTTTTTCTGATCAGTGACGGATTTCCGAATGCAACCTGCTATAACGGGAAAAAGGCGGAGGAAGACTTGCTAAAGATTAAGGAAAAGCTGGAAAAGAAAAGGATCACCATGTTGACGGTGGCAATCGGAGAAGATAAAGAAGCAATCCAGCGTATTTACCAGGAAGGTTTCCTTGATATTTCTGATCTGGAGCAGCTGCCGTATCTCCTGCCGAAACAGATTTTGAAGTATATCAGAAGATAATAGAGATTGATGGATTAAGAGAGACAGCCAGAACCGGCTGTTTTTTCGTTGCCATACACATCTGCCAGAGGGAAGGTATGGCGGCGATCCGGTAAGTGAGATTTGAAAAGGAGAGATGTATGGAAAAAGGATTAAAAAAAGACATGCTGGAGATGACTTTTGACCTGGACCGGTTTTTTCAGCCTGGTTATGTGATTGAGCTGTGCGAGAATACGTATTACCGGGGCACAAGAGACAGGCGGGCGGTGGCAGGTATATTGGCGCAGGCAGAAAGGTTTCCGGGAGTGGAGGCGGCGGAAAAGTTTATCCGCAGGCATCTGCGCTGTGCCGGCTGGAATGTATGTATCTGTGAAGTGTGCTGGGTATTGCTTTGTGTGGAAAGCGAAGTGGAAGAACCGGATATCTATTGGGATGGCAGCGGGTTTAGCGCGGATTTAGGGAAAGCCCTTGCTTTTTCCAGTTACCGGAAAGCGGTATCCTGTCAGAAGAGGGAGCGGCTTCAGGAATTCAGCATGATAGAATTGCAGATATTTCGGAGAAAGAAGGTTCTGCTGGCCGCATGACAAAGGGAAGGAGGAACACGAATGGAACAAAGAAACCAAAAAAGCATAAGGGGCCGGACTGCGGTCCCTTTGGAAAGGAGTAGGGCGTATGTTGGGTAAATTTTATGAAGATGTATTTGATGTGGAATTATTTTGCCAGATGGTGGATCTCATCTGCCGACTGTCGGAGCATGCCCAAAAGGAACGCCTGTATGGCGAACTGGAAAATTCCCTGCTGCTGTTTAAGACGCCGGAGCAGGGGATGGAAGAAGCCTATGGCCTGCGTTATCCGGGAGAAGTATTGGAGCGCCTGGATGAAAGAGAGACGGTAACAGAAAAACAGCTCCGGGCTTTGGGGCTTGCGCTGGCGGAGACAAAAGAATTCCAAAATGATGGGATGTTCATTGGGAAACAGGAACCTTCCTTTTGGAAACGGATGAAACGCACCTTGAAGAAGAACGATTTATACTGGCTTGGAATCCAGTACATGATGGAGGGCAGACAGAGAGAGCTGTATGAGAAACTGCTTGATTTTCCGGTACAGACGATGGAAGAATTGATTTTTATTCTGTCGCTGCTTCCGAATGAACATACGGTATGGGAAAGTGTAAAGGGGAAGCTGAACCTCCTTCTTGGGAAAGAGCGGAAGTTTTCCGTCTATACCCATACGGAGATCTATGCATGGCTGGTTGCGCGCTATCATACGAAGGTAAAAGGATACCAGAAGAAGGATATTGAAACATTAAAATACCTGTTACGTCTCCCCTTCTCCTATGCAAAAGAAGGAAGTGCAGCAAGAAGGAAGCTTCTGGAGGCGGGCTACACAGTGCAGGAAATCATGTACCTCAGTATGTCCCTTTTGTATCAGGATTGTGCATTCGGTATGCTGAAAAAGGATGGTTTGACGGTAGAACGGATGGCAGTCGAGACGTGCAGGCTGTTCCTGGAAGGAAACGGGGAACATCTGGATGTGGCAGGGGATTTCTGCATGCAGATTTTAAATGATTACAGCTACTTTCACGTGCGGCTTGAGGATACCACCAGTATTTTCGACAGGCTCTATGAACTGCTGAAAGTGGAAAATGCAAGGACCTATCAGATACTGCTTTCCTGTGATGGGAATACAGAGAGACATAGCAGGTGGTTTATGATTGACCTGACAGATCCCAAGTGGCAGGAGCTGTATTTCCTGATTGAGCAGAATCAGTTTTACAGATGGATTTTCTATACTCTGAACTGGGGGCGGTATGGGAAGGATAAGATAAAGCAGTATCTTTTCGCTTACCAGGAACTGACCGGAGAAAGCTTTTTCAGACTTTTTTGGAATAAGAGAGATGACGGCCTGGATTCTATATTTTCCAAATTGGCGGAATTGGAACTGCTGTGCCCTCTTAAACTGTTGGAAGACTATCTGACGGAGTTTCGTTCTGACCAGGAACAGGCTGACGAGAAGTGGAAGTTTATGGCAGGTTACCTGAAAACGTATATGGAGAGTCTGCAGACGCCGAAGGCGGCAGAGATGCTGTTTCGGATAGCGGAAGAAATCGGGATTTCTGATGAAGGGCTGTTTGCGGTTGAAGCCTTGCTGTTAGAGAGCGTCAGGATGGTTGCCGGACACAGAAGAGGCTATTACGGTAATTATTATAGTTCCCATAATTTTTCGGGAGTTGATCTGGTACGCCCGTTTCTCAGTGTGGAAGACCACCGGAAGCTTTTCTGGATCCTGGAGCGCCATACTTTTTTGAACTATCCCGACCAGTATCTTCCGTTTCTGACGGGGGTGCTTTCCAAAGAAGACCATTTGCTCTGGTTCCCGAAAGAAGATGCGAGGAAGGTATTCCTGGCAATTTCAGAGACCGGCCGGAAAAAGGGGATGGAGAACCTGCGGAAAATATATCTGACAGAGGATGAGCTGGAAGAACTTAAATTAAAGAGACAGGAAAAGGAAAAACGGCGTCTCTTGTTAGAACAGAGAAGGAGAAAAGAGGCTATACGGAAAGATTTCGATTGGCGGGTGGCAAAAAGCAGAGGCACAGATACGCAGTTTGCCGAATTGTATGATTATGTAGAAAGATATTGCCGTGAAAGAGAAGAGAAAAAAGAAAAACGCTACATAACAAAGAGATACCTTTGCAGCCTGTTCCAGAGAAATCCCTGTATGCTTTTAGAAAGGGAGGAAGCGGGTAGCCTGTGTAAACTGCTCAGGTTCCTGTTTCTGAAGGAAGAGCTTACGTTTGAGGAAATGAAAAGAATGCTGGACTGTGTGGAAGTAGAAGATGAAAGAAAGGAGGCGGCATAGGATGCATTTTTGTAAGAATATTTTGAAGCATCTGGCGCTTATGCAGGAGATGGGAAAGGCTCATATGCCGGATTCATTGCTGAAAGATTATAAGGAAGAAAAACTGCTGGAGATAAGTCAAAGCATTAACCAGATGGATGCGGGAGGACTGGTTGCAGCGCTTGACAAGAAAGCGGTGGAATATTTGATACGGGATCAGGGATTCCTGCCATACTTAATGCGGCTGGCACAGGAGGAATCTTATGATGTTTTGAGAGTCAGCAGATTACTGATTGAAGCAAAGGATGTGCCGTTATCGGAGTCCTACCCTTATGAACAGATTGCGTCAGTACTGGCAGACGGGCAGATTGAAGCAGGCAGAACCTATACCTGCTTAAAGTATTTTATGTCTGAACCGCTGACAGAGGAAGAAAAGGATGATTTAATGGTCGGCTTAAGTGTTCTGGACGGATGCGCCGGGTTTTCCATTGATGACCTGACGGACAAGGAACGCAGGCTTTTGGCAGAGCCTGTGATATCCAGTGGATTTTTAGGGAAAATGGTTCAGGAGCGGGGATTCCTTAAGAGGCTCATCTGCCCGGGATACGGCGCGCTTATCAAGAGGCTGTCGGAGAATGCAGGGAGGCGTGTATGCCTGGGGAAGAAACAGGAGAAAGAATTATGGGATCACGCGGAAGTCATCAGCGCCGGGCTTGGCGAAGTCCTGAAGCGGATTCCTTCGGAGGAGACCGGTAACTTTTTGAAGCAATGGCTTGACAACGGGGCATTGGTGTATGACCTGAACCGGTTAAAACATCTGCTTTCAGAGATGCCGCCAGATCAGGAACTGACCTTCATGAAAAATCGGATATCCTATTTAAACTTCCTTTATGGGAATATTCTGGAGGGAGTGGACATGATGCAGTTGTCAGGAGAGCAGAACAGCCTGCTGGTTTATGGGATCACGCATAAGAAAAAGCATTTCCTGTCTGTGGTGAAGGAGAATTTCCGCGATTTTACTTATTTCGGCTGGAGGAACCTTTTACTGGACAAGGATACGTATGAGATGTTTCTGAATATCAACACGCTGAACTCTAAAAATATGAAGGATTGTGTAAGGCTCAATGCCCTTTCCGATGAAAAAAAGCAGGTTTTGACCTGGGAGGAGTATACCTTTGAAGAAATCCGGCTGTTTGCCACCGCAGATATCGGCTATGTAAAATTGTATCATTGTCTGGCAGGCCTGAAAATTGATGACCGCCTGCGGGCAATCCGGGAACTGACAGGGAGAAACTGTCTGCCGGAGAATCTGCCGGAAGAACAGATGGGCAAGCTTGGAATGATGCTGAAAGAGAAACCGGTTTCCCGCTGGCTGGCAGCGGAACTGGGGCATGTGGAGCAGATTTCTTACGAACAGGCAGTCCGTCTCTTAAGTGTGTGGGATGAGGTCTGCCGTTTTATTCCGGAGATTCAGACAGGACACCATGCAGATTTTCTCCTTTACAGCCTGAAAGAGCTGCATAATCTTCCCGATTTCCGGACTGCAATGGAGCGGATGCCGGAGATTGACGAAAGCTGGCTGCGGTTGAATGAGGTTCTGAGGATTGACGAAAGCTTCCTGCATAAAAACCGGGAAGGGTTGATGCGTTTCCTATGTAATGGCGGTGCGGAGATCTTCCGGGCTTTTTTGTCCGGAGACTTAGAAGCGAAAAAAGAAAAAACCAGGCGCCTCTGTGTTGCTGAGATTGCCGGGCGTTTCCGGGAAGTGAAATATTATAAAGATGATCTGGAACGGGAGATTGCGCTTCAGGTTCCGGAAGATGTACAGCAGCTTTGGATAAAGAATATGGAAATGAAGAAAAAGCGGATGAGGCTGTGGGAAGAGGACCGTTTGCTGCCGGTCATGCAGATCGGGGAAGTGATCGGGCATACCTGTCTCTCCTACCGGGATGGAGGGTATAAAAGATGCCTGCTGTCCTGTTTTGACGCCAATAAAAAGGTGCTGTATCTTTCTTTGGACGGCACACTTGCATTCCGGGCAATCATCCGCCTGACAAAAGGGGCATTTTGCCGGATGCCGGGAAAACACTGGGGGCTGCAGTTTGCGGACCTTACCAGGGAGGAAACGGATGTGAAGACAGAGGACAGACGGAAAGAATACCTGACCTTGTTTCTGGAGCGCCCGTATTTTAAACGGATTTCAGAGGATAAGGAGAAGGAAGCAGTCTGTCTGGCCGTGGAGATGCTGAAAAAGAAGGCAAAACAGCTTAAGGCAGAACTGGTTTTGAGTGATTCCTATAAAAAATATGCGTTGGAAGGGAAAGAGTTTATCCGTGCAAAGTATTATATGTATATTTCCGCTTCCAAGAATGGGGAGCAGTATCTGGACAGCCTGGGCGGAATGGCCGGTGCAAGTGAGGAAGGAAGCTATGAGGAAGGTTATTTTCTTCTTCCGGAATCCTTTGTGAACCCGGAAGCAGGGAAAGATAAACAGGAGGATATCAATGGGTGAAGATATAATTTTATGCCAGAGGGAAATCCGGCGCCTGCGGTGTGTGGTAAGGACATATGAAGCACAGATGCGGGAGTTGGAGAGTTATCTAGGGCAGATGGCAGAAAATCCGCTGCTAGGGGATGAGGCAGGGAATACTGTCAGGGAGATTTTCAAAACCTGGAAGCGGATACTGGAGGATTAAAGAAAGGAGCAGCTTATGCGGAAATTTACGGGGATTGATTTGCTGGACAGTTTAGAGAGAATCATGAAAAAGAATACGCTGAGCTATCAGGGGGATTTTTCGTATGACCGGAAGGAGCTTGAAGAGGTGGCAGCCAAAGCGGATGCGCTGCCTTTCAGGGAGCGGACATATCTCTGGATGTCCCGCCGCTGCGGTACCTGGTGCCTAAAAGAGCGGCGGGTGTATTTGATGGAAACTGCAGCGTATAACATCTGGACCTATTATGGTGATGGGAGAATCGAGCGGATTTTAGCTTATGCCGTAGAAGTGACAGGTCTGGAAGATGGGAAGGTGATTGGAAATCTGTACCCGCTTGATTACCGGGAGCATGTGGAATATGTGAGAAAAGTTTCTGTGCCAGTAGAAAAAGTGAGGGTTGTCTATGAGAAAGGTGAATATTATCAGGAGACAGATGAACGGATTCGTAAGGAGGCTCATAAAATATTTGGCAAATTTTTATACTCCGAGTATGTCCCAAGTGACAGCGCGGCACTGGAAACTGTCTTGTGGCAGGAAGAACAAAAAAGAAGGGATATGCGGTGTGGGAAGATTGGGAACCATATCCGGAATATTCGTAAAAATGTAGCATAAAAAGAATTAGTATGTAAGCATGGCAATAAAAGGGTTGCCATGCTCTATTAAAAAGACAGTATAAGAAGATAATCTGAAATGTTAAAAAATAAATTTTGGCGATATAGAAGCTTGAAATTGTATTCAGAGTAATAATATAATGATATGAAGTGATGAAAAATATCTACAGAAGTGTAAAATATAGGAGTAAAGGTATAATGGATATTAAAGAAAAACTTATTTCATCAATAAAGCAAGTGACGGATGATAAGATATTATATCAAATATACACAGATGTTTTGGAGAATCATGACATTTTGCAACGAAGATATTCCGATTGGTTTGAAAATCAATCGGAAGAAATATTTAATTTGCATATGAAGGTGTTAGAGTACGAAGAATATTTTTATGATATGTGTTTATCTAAAAGATCTTATATGCGAAAATATATAGAATCGCCATATGTAAGTTTTAGAGAAGACTCTGAATCATTAAGTTTAGATGGGTTTTATTTTCGGATATGTAGTGCGAATCTTAAAGAATGTGGTGGAACTACAGAAATACATAATCGAAAAATAACAATTGATAAACAGTATATTCATAGTAAACCTGTTATATTACATGAAATGCTACATGCACATGAATATATTATTTCTCAAGTTTCATCTATACTTAGAGATCTTCTTACGCTAGAATTGTATAAAGAATTGAAAAGAAAAATAGAGAAATTGGATGAAATAATTTTCAATCATGGAAATATACCACATAATTTGGAAATGTCAAAATCTGGTGGTAATCATGATGTGCTGTTTCTCTTAAAAAGTATTGATTTGGATTTAAAATGTAATTTTGAGTTATTTACAGTATTCGGTTATAATTATACAAAAATTTTTAAAGATATGAACCTGACATAGTTCAAGATAGATTAAAGCTGTGCAGAATGATTTCAATATTAAAATGACAAGGGAGTTAGAAAGTGAGGTGCTCTTAATGTGCAATTTGAGTAAAGGAATAGAAGAAAAAGGGATCAAAGAAGGAATCCTGTCGTCTATCAAAAACCTGATGGAAAGCATGGATTGGAGTGCAGAGCAGGCAATGACAGCACTTAAAATCCCGGAATCTGAACAGGTTCAATATGTCAATGGATTAAAGAAATAAACAGATATCGTTGAAGGAAAATTAGTTGCCATGTGCGCATAATTGATAAAAAGTCCTATATTATGCACATCCCTAAAAAGGGATGCAGCCTGGAAAAGCAACACGAATGAAAAAAAGCATGGCAGTCTGAAAGGATTTCCATGCTTTTTCTGTGTTTAGGAACTGTTAATCAAGCTCTTTTTTCTTTGTCCTGCCTAACAGGTAATCCGTGGAGCAGCCATAATATTCAGCCAGTGCAACCAGGATATCAAGAGGAATTTTTCTGGTTCCGTTTTCATAATGGGAATAGGCCCTCTGACTGACACCAAGGGCATCTGCCAGTTCTTTCTGCTTGACATCGGAATCTTCCCGTAACCCCTTAATACGTGTAATATCTACCGCAGCCATATTCTTCGCCCTCCTGTAAAGAATTATATGCAGAACAGATTGGACTACCTTGTTTTGGAACAATATGGACTAAAGAAATGGATTGTTTTTAAAAGCTGCTGGAGGTTTTCTCCCGGCAGCCATGTCTAATCATTTTTATTTGTAGATGGTATGTATTCTAATAAATCTTCAATACGACAGTCAAGCGTAGAACAGATTCTTGCCAGAACAACTATGTCAAGCCTTGAGATTTCGTTCCTGCAGTAGTGATTAATCTGGGTTCTTTGCATTTCTGCCCGATGTGCCAGTTTGTTTTTGCTAAGATTTCGTTGTTTTAGCAGTTCATCCAGTTTTACCCTTATGTACCCATAATCTTTTGTTTCCATAATATACAATATACCTCTTTTCAAAAAATATTTAATTACAGTGTAAGAAATCTGATGCAGAAATATAAGCTCCTATAAAACAGATTAGATTTCTTGCACAGGGAACATATATTTCCCTGATGAAACTTTTCTGTTACACCTGTTCTGGATTTCGTATGTAGAATGGCGTTATCTGATAGTGTCGAAAAAGAGTAGTATTTGTAGAAGGAAATTTATTGACAGGTATAATAAGAGAAATCTAAGATAGAAATGTAAGTTCTTAAAAGTCTGATCTGACTTCTTTCACATCATAAAATCAAAGGAGGAAAACACATGGAACAGATTATGAAAAAATGATGGACATGGGTATGAGGCAATTCATGGATGAGAGTCGAAAAGAACTTGGTATGTCAGATGAAATTTATTTGAGGGATTGTAAGGACGAGAGGGAACTTGACGAGAGGTATATGGAATTAGAGATGGAAAGGAAGCAGAGGATGCTGGTAAACGATTATATTACCTGTATACAGACGGCGCATAATCGGTACGAGGACATTTGTTATGTAGCTGGTGTCCTGGATGCTGTTAAGATGCTGAACCGACTGGGGGTATTGACCGGGATCCAGATAGCTGAGGAAAAGCGGCAGAATGTTTTGGGGAACTATCACATTTAAAATATAATTAGCAAAATCCTGACCGGAGGAAAATTTGAGGAATGGTATTGGATTATGGAAATGCAAATCCAGTAAATTTTTTGACAGAAAGAATAAGGGCCTTTTAGGTCATGGCCGGGATTGGTGAAATAAAAAGCAATACGAAAAATCTGATTGGGGAAAGATGCAGGCATGGCAGATGTAAGGGATTGCCATGCCTGTTCTATGCAGACGGAGGGGGTGGTTTGCGCTTTCCCTTTGTGCGTCCCAGCAGATAGTCCGTGGAACATCCGTAAAAATCTGCCAGTGCGACCAGGATATCAAGGGGAATTTTTCTGGTTCCATTTTCATAATGCGAGTATGAACGCTGGCTGAGGTTCAGAATCTTCGCCAGTTCTTTTTGGCTTAAATCGTGGTCTTCTCTTAAGTCTTTCATATGCCTTATATCTATTCCCAACATTTTATACCTCCATAAGTTTATTATATGTAGAACAAAATGGACTATTGAAAAAAGGAACAAAATGGGCTATGATTTTCAATGTTCTCATGTGTAAGAAAACGATTGGAGGAACCAAGGCAATGAACAAATGGAAACGGCTCATGGAAGATGTCCTGCTGATTTTAATGGTGGCAGGTATGATATGCTATGGCACGAAAGGCACCGAGGAATGGGAAGAAAATCATACAGGAATCCCAGATGCGGTAAGCAGTATGTCCAGTGATAACTGGCAGTATTTAAAAGTGGTGGCAAATAGTGACCGGATTGAGGATAAGGAAACCTTTGCCTGTGAGGTGGTCCGGATGTGCCGGGAAAATTCGTTCCATACCATCCGGTTTTCTACAGATATCAATGGTTATCCAAGAGGGCTAACGATTACGGTATATTTAAACCGCAGGGGTGTGGAGCGAAATGAGCCGGTCTGTGAGATTGACTTCCGTACCGAAGAGTATAGGGAAGACTGGGATATCAAAAATAATGTGGAACATTTTCAACTGTATCTGGATGGGAAGGAAATTGATTTTTATGAATGAAGATGTAGGAATTTGATGTTCGGACGGAAAATGCTGTGATGTTGGAAATACGGGCAGAAAGTCAGAAAGGAATGGAGTGATACGATGGGAATATGGTTGCATTTTAAAAGAAGGAATCCTATAATAAAAGCTATCAATGGATAGGGAGAAGCAGGCAGATGTTTTTTATCATGGGAATTACTCAGGGAAGAAAAGATTTTGACTATAATCAGATGATGGTTTGTGCGCGCTGCGGTTCTTATGGAAGATATCAGGTGTACATGACTTATATGTGTCTGTCGCTGTTTTTCATTCCCTGTTTGAAATGGAGCAGAAAGTACTATGTACGAAGTACCTGCTGCAATACGGTTTATTCTCTTGCGCCGGAGATTGGGAAGCAGATTGCAAGGGGAGAAAAGATAGAAATCCTGCCGGAACATCTGACACAGGTACAGGCGGGATACAAAAGCAGAGTCAAAAGATGCGTAAACTGTGGATATGAGACGCAGGAAGAGTTTGAATACTGCCCGAAATGTGGAAGGAGATTTTGATTATGGCTGCATTAGTGATTTATTTTTCGCAGACAGGAACAACCAAAGCGGCCGCTGAGAAGATTGCGGGGCTAAAGAAGGCGGACTTAGTGGAAATTAAGCCGGAAAGACCTTATGAGATGTCTTATGGAAAGACGGTATTGACCTCTATGAAAGAGATCCTTACAAAAGCACGTCCAGAGCTTGCAATGGAGATTCCGGACGTACAAAAATATGACCGTCTCATGATCGGGTTCCCGGTCTGGTGCGGAGCCGCGCCAAATGTAGTTCTGACGCTGTTAGATGCCCTGGATTTAAACGGGAAACATGCGGCTGTATTTACTACAAGCGGCGCCACAAAACCGTTGAAACTTGCTGTAAAGCTAAAGAAGACGTATCCGGAGGCCAGATGGCATAAGCCGTTAAATGCAAATGGCATGACAGAGGAAGAAATCCGGAACTGGATGTAAGGCGCACAGGTTCCGGCAGATGCTTGATCTAAAAAGCAAAGAGAGGGTAAGAAATTATGGTGAAACAGATTGTAAGAGATGTATTCTTTCTGGGGCAGAAGTCAGAACCGGCAACAAAGGATGACCTACAGGTAGGAAGAGACCTGCAGGATACCTTACATGCCAACCGTGACCGCTGTGTCGGCATGGCGGCTAATATGATCGGCGTGAAGAAGAATATCATCATTGTAAATATGGGAGCCGTTGACATTGTAATGTTCAATCCGGTGCTGGTTCGGGGAGACGGGCTTTATGAAACAGAGGAAGGCTGCCTGTCCCTTGACGGGGTCCGTAAAACAAGCCGTTACCAGGAGATAGAGGTAGAATATTTAGATTTCAACTGGAAAAAGCAGAAGATCAAGCTGAAAGACTGGTCGGCGCAGATTGCGCAGCATGAAATAGACCATCTTTCCGGGAGGGTGATATAGGTATGGGATATCGAATACAGACAGTTTTGGGCGATATTACAAAAGTAAACGATTTGGAGGCAATCGTAAATGCGGCAAACAGCAGCCTGCTTGGCGGCGGGGGCGTAGACGGCGCCATTCACCGTGCCGCCGGTCCTGAACTTCTGAATGAGTGCCGGACGCTGCATGGCTGCAGGACAGGAGAAGCAAAGATTACCGGAGCCTATCATTTGCCATGTAAATATGTCATCCATACGGTAGGACCTGTCTGGCACGGTGGACAGGACGGGGAAGAACAATTTCTTGAAAATGCGTATTGGAATTCCCTTCAGACCGCCGTAGAGCATGGGATTCGGACGATTGCGCTTCCTTCCATCTCGACAGGGATATACAGTTATCCGGTAGAACAGGCCGCACTTGCGGCAGTCAGGACAGTCCGAAAATTCTGTGAAGAACATAAGGATAAGATTGACATTGTGAGATTTGTCCTGTTTGATCCAAGAACACTTGCGGCATATGACCATGCAATTTGGGAAACAGAAATGAATAAATGAAACGCAGATACAAAACACAATATATAGATTTATTTTCTTGACTATAACAATATATTGTGTTAAAGTATAAATGGATTAGATTTTTGTGCATGAGAGTTCATAAAATGCAGCAGTAAGCGTGTGTTTGTTCCAGAAAATGACTGGAAGTAAAATTTAAGGCTTTGCCTCATAAACGACAGAAAGACATCAAAGATTCAGAATGGGTTTTTGGTGTCTTTTTTTGCGTTTTAGGATGATCTTGCAAATGAAAGGGAAGGAGGAGCATGCTAATCCGAATATAGAACACCAGAAATAGAAAACGAATCGGCGGATAACAGAAAGCGTTACAGTCTGTACAGAAGAAGGGGGAGCATCTCCTTCTTTTTCTCTGTATTGGTATCCGTCGGGATATCAGTATCTGTATGTCCGTGAAAGGAAAGGAGTACATATGGTTGATTTATTTGCTGATGTTCCGGAGGGAATAACCTTGAATACCTTACAGACAATTCGGAGGAACCTTGACCAGGTGGGATTGTATGGCGGCCATACGCTGCGGAAACATACGGATATCCAGATTCTGGCGTTAAAATCCAGGCTGACGAAGGAAGATATCCGCTATGCAACATCCTATTGGGACGTGGAAGTGGCAAATGCAGTTGTAAGCGGGATCATGCGGAAGTGTTTTGATTCCAGTATTACCGCATGGCTGAAATACAGCGGTAGCGACTGGATTTCATTGGTTGGACAGTTTCAGGGAAGCATAGGCTATGGTTTCCGTAAAGGTGAGGAAAAGCTGGAAGAAAATTTAAGGAAAGCCTGTCTGGTGCTGATCAAGGATACAAATGCAGACTGGGGGTTCCGGATTCTGACCAGTTATCCTATGTTCGAGAGACAGGAGAGGCGGCGTGGTTAAGAAAATGAAACTGTTTGTTTTAATGGCGGGCAGGTATGACATTGCAAAGGGGGCCAAGATCCATTTCCATTTGGATCAGGAAAAGAACCTGTATATTGCTTCCTGTGACCAGAAGGATTTTGGGATTGTAAAGTATTTAAAAGACGGAAACAAAAAAGAGCTGCAGATGTTAGGCACGGATTTTGACGGCGTGATACTGCGTACGGATTTTAACCAGTATCTGGCAGAAGTGGCGGTAAAACGGGAAGGGAAAGCGGCATGACAAGGAAAAAGTTTTCTTTCACATGCTTTGCAGAAAGGTGAAGGATGTTTAAAAACAGGAGAGAAAGAAAAAGAAGCAGGAAGCTTTTGAAGTGGATCAGCAGATACAGCGGATACTGGCAGTTAATTTGTACGCCGGGGGATGGACGTATGAACATGGTGGCAGCGAGGAATATCATTCATTGTCTGGCAAGGAACGGGCTGTATGAATATATCTTTGTATTTTTAACTGTCCACCGGGAGGAAGAATTTGTAAAGAACATGTTATCGTTCATCAGTCTGGATCTTTTGCTGGAGGAACTGAAATCAAAAAGCATGGATGAGATTGTCCGTATGCTTGACGAACATCTGCGGTAGGGAATCGCCGGAACTATATTTAGATAAGGAGTTTTTCTATCGGCAGCCAGAAGACATGCCGGCACGGTCATCCATAAAGGAGGTGTGCGATGTCGATTTGGAATGAAGACAGCGGCTATTACTGCTTACTGATTGCGATCCTCTGCGAAGTGGATGTGACGGAGGCGAAGCTGATCTACAAGTATGGGCCGGGGCATCCGGTCAGCAGGAGGATCTTTGATAAAAAATTAAAAGTGGAAGATGCAGAGAATATGGAAAAAGAGACAATGGGAAATATGATGTACCGGATGCGGAAGGAAGGATATACGCTGGAGGAGATTTCCAACGCCTTTGACTGCTATCCGTCTACGGTAAAAAGAAGGATTGAAAAGGCAAGGAACAGGAAGGAGGCATAGAGAAATGATGGTGCAGGCAAAGCCGCCCGGAGCATGGGAGCAGGAGTTTGCCAGGCTGTCCTATGAATGGGAGAAGGTATATGCTTACGGCGATACTGACAGCATGTGTACGGACGGGGTGATTTTGAACCGGATCCGGCAGGAGCTGTCAGAGCTAAAGGAGAAGCTGGACGTGGCAGGAACTGACGGCGAATGGCTCATCCCTCCGGAGGTAGAGAAAAGCTTCATGGCCTGTGCGGACGAGATCCGGATACGGGCAAAAACCGCCATACAGGAGTATCTGGCACTGGAGGAATACCGGTATGTGCAGGCAGTCCTCCCGAAGCTGACACCGAAGCAGAAGAAGGAAACCCAAGCGCTGGAAGTATCCGGAAAAGTTATGGGGCTTGCCGATGCGCTTACAGAAGATAACCTGGTGGTGCTACGGGAATACGGGGCTCCTGGCATGTTTTCAGAGATAATCGCGGAAACAGCAAAAAAGCTACGGGGGCTTTCATTCAAGGCATTACCGGCTTCTGAAACAGAACAGGAAGAAATTCAGGAAGACTGGCAGGTGGAAGGACAGATGAGTATTTATGACTTGGCAGTTGTATAGAAATCTGAAAGGAGAAAACGAATGGTAGACCAGAGCATGATTGCGGCGATTTTTAATGATTTTATGTCCCTTTACTTAGGGAGAGAACAGA
>CAJUIO010000002.1:88740-91899 GCA_910586025.1 uncultured Lachnospiraceae bacterium | reverse complement strand
TCACTTCCGCTCCTTTCCTTCTCCGCCGGCCTCATCAGCCAGAATACTTTCCCTGGTCCTTTTGAATGATATTTCATATATCATTATAGTCGAAAATCGAAAAACGCTTCCACTTCCTCCCTTTGCGGAATGGAGGAAACGGCTCCCTTTCTGGTCACGGCAATGGCTGCTGCCGCAGATGCCGTTCTAAGACACTCCTCCACGCTTTTTCCTTGCAGCATGGAAGCAATATAGTACCCCGTAAAGGTATCTCCTGCGGCCGTGGTGTCCACGGCATCAACGGTAAAGCTGGCGCAGGAGAAGCTTCCCTTTTCTCCGGAATAAATACATCCCCGCTTTCCTGCCGTCAGCACAATCTCCGCCCGGGGGTACATTTCCCTGAGCTTCTCTGCCATCCCCTCTATCCCGGTCTGTCCCGTAAGCTGTCTTCCCTCCACCTCGTTAAGCAGGAAAAGAGAAACCTTATCAAGACTGCATCCAAGAATTCTTTCATCCATGGGAGAGGGATTGAGGGCAATCTTCATTCCCCTCTCGAACGCCTCCCTGATTATCTCCTCCGGAAGATTGACCTCATTCTGCATCAGGAGCACATCTCCCCTTTCAAAATGAGACAATACCTCTTTTATCTTTTTCTCTGAATTCTTTCCGTTAGCCCCCCGGAAAAGGAGAATACAGTTTTCCCCCTGGGAGTTAATCTGGATAACGGCATGTCCGCTACGCCCCTCATGAAGGCTGATATAGTCCGTATTGACCCCGCTTTCCTTACAGACAGCTATCAGATCCCGGCCATCCTCTCCCACCATTCCGGCATGACAGGTTTGCGCCCCGGCTCTTGCCAGAGCGATGGACTGATTGAGCCCCTTTCCGCCGAAATGCGTTTCCATAGATGCGGAGGACAACGTTTCCCCCGCCTGCACCATGTGATCCACGGCATAGACATAGTCATAATTCAGCGATCCGTAATTAAGTACTTTCAACCCCTTTTTCCTCCTCTGCATCCATTGTCACAATCTCAAAAAAACCTACGCCTCTATCTGAGTCTCTCCTGTTTTCCATACGAAATCAGAATTTTTGTGTCCCTTCGTATAGCCTGTAATATCACTGTAGCTACTCCGAATTCCTCGCAAAGCCAGACATCAGGCTCTAAGGGAGCGCTAAGCCGTATACCTATATTCATTCCAACAATTCCAGAATATACCTTTTCCAGATAATTTTCAAGCATTACATAGACCTCCTCTCACGTCTTCTGCATCCTCATTATGGGCTATTTTCAGCTCTGAAAGGGAAGCAAGCCGCTGTACTCCGTACACATACCCGTCTCCTACAGTCCCCTCTTTCATATAGCGCCGTTCTTGCTAATCTCATAGTATACGCCCACCCGATCAAACCATACGTCCACGTTGTTTTCCAGCATCCTACTCCTGATATCACCTCACGAAACTCTGGGATTTGTTTTTATCCG
The DNA here is from genome assembly GCA_910586025.1 of uncultured Lachnospiraceae bacterium. Lineage (GTDB taxonomy): Bacteria > Bacillota > Clostridia > Lachnospirales > Lachnospiraceae > Suilimivivens. The sequence continues at coordinate 90,437 of CAJUIO010000002.1, read as the reverse complement.
GTTTTACTGTAAAATAGAGAGAAGACAAGGTATGAGGAAAGCCATTCGAGGAAAAAGTAATAGAAAACTGATTGAAAAGAGGAGGACGCTTTATGTGCACGGCAGCGACATACATGACAAAAGATTTTTATTTTGGACGCACACTGGATTACGAATTATCCTACGGCGAGGAGGTGGTGGTAACACCGAAGAATTTTCCCTTTTCCCTGCGCAGAATGGGAAACCTGGAAAGTCACCACGCAATGATCGGCATGGCGCATGTGATATCCGGCTGTCCTCTGTTTTATGACGCAATAAATGAAAAAGGGCTTGCAATGGCGGGTCTGAATTTCGTGGGAAATGCCGTTTACAGGAAGGATGAGCCCGGAAAGGACAATGTGGCAACCTTTGAATTTATCCCCTGGATCCTGGGACAGGCTGCCACGGTCAGCGAGGCCAAAAAACTGCTTGCGAAAATCAATCTTCTGGACATTCCCTTTGGCGAAGCTCTGCCCGCGGCTCAGCTCCACTGGATCATTGCGGACAGGCAGGAAACAATCACCGTGGAATCTGTGTCCGACGGGCTCCGGATCTATGACAATCCTGTCGGCATCCTCACAAACAATCCTCCCTTTGACTGGCAGCTGATGCATCTGAACAGCTACATGCATCTCTCTCCCAAAGCGCCCCGGAATCTCTTTTCTGACAGTCTGCCTCTGAAAGCCTGCAGCCGGGGCATGGGCGCAATCGGACTTCCGGGAGATCTCTCCTCACAGTCCCGCTTTGTCCGGGCCGCCTTTGTCAGGGCCAACTCAGTCTCCGGAGCTTCGGAAACTGAAAGTGTGGGACAGTTTTTTCATATGCTGGGAGCCGTGGAGCATCCCCGCGGATGCTGTGATCTGGGCGATGGGAAATATGCGATTACCATTTACACCTCATGCTGCAATGCCGACAAAGGGATCTACTATTACACCACCTATGGAAACCGCCAGATCACGGCTGTTGACATGTACAGAGAAAATCTGGAGGGCTCCAGGCTCATCAGATACCCTCTTGTCACGGAGGAACAGATCAGGGTGGAGAACTGAATTTCCAAAAAGGGGACATGCACTGAGGCCGGAAATTTCTCAACCGGCTCTAGCGTGTGTCCCCTTGTCCACGGATGGTATTCTCTCTATTTTTTCTTTCCTTTTGCCTTGGCTGCGGTTTCCTTCTTCGCCTCTTTGGGCGCTCTGACAGGAATCTCTTTGAGCAAGGCCGCCTTTCCCACATTGCCGTCCACCTTGATCTTCCCCGTCAGAAAGGCTTTGACCACATCCAGCTTTCCCGCCGCAATGTCCTGAAGCACCGCCGCTTTGGTGGTGACGAGAGCGTCACGGTCGTGGTATTCATAGGGCTGCACGATCACCTTTCCCTCCGCAACCTCCAGATAGAAGGCTCCTGCCGCCTCTCCCTCCACATTGAACTGAATCGCCAGATGCTCCTTCACTTTGGAAGCATCCGCATCCAGGTAAGCTTCCTGTACCTGCTTTACCAATTCTTCATAAGTCATTTTCCAATCCTCCCTTATGTGAATCCTTGTTTATACTCCTGCCCCTATAGTATAGCACGGAAACGAAATTTTTAAAAGCCTTTCAAGCTTTTCCCTGTAAATGCTCAAAACACATTTACATACAGCCCGTTTGCCTGTTATCATATTAATATAATTTGACAAGGAG
>CAJUIO010000002.1:0-88640 GCA_910586025.1 uncultured Lachnospiraceae bacterium | reverse complement strand
ACATTTACATACAGCCCGTTTGCCTGTTATCATATTAATATAATTTGACAAGGAGCTATTTGCAAGGTTTGACTGTATCGTGGATGCCATGGAGAAAAGCATGACAGACGATTACTCAAAGAATATCCAGGCATTTGGGGATATGCTGGGGCCTGAATTAGAAAAGCCGGAAGGAATGTTCAATCAGGGATGGTGGCTATGGCCTGTCGGCCGGTATGTCGAACGGAATGGAAACAGTAACTGGCCCTTATCGCTCTCGTTTCTGAAAGAGTTAACCAAAAGATTTACCGGAGAATTTGCCATCCGCCCTTTACTGAAAGAGCACCCCAAAGAAGTAATGGACGAGCTGATCGAATGGACAACTGACAAAAATGTTCATGTCAGACGGCTCGCAAGCGAAGGAGTCCGAATACGCCTGCCCTGGTCTCAGAAACTATTTGCTGCATTAGATGAATTTGAAAGATATACGGCCATTCTCACAAACTTAAAAGATGACCCGGAAAAATTTGTTCAAAAAAGTGTGGGAAATAATCTCAATGACTTGTATAAGGACGCTCCCGAGAAAGCAGATTTTATTATTTCACAATGGGAGAAAACAGGGAAGAGCAAGGCACAGGACTGGATTATTAAACATGGAAGAAGAAATGCGGGAAAGCTCTGAAACGGCTTTCCCGCCCACTATCAGTTGATCCCCGTAATTCCAAGCGTTCCGTCAACAGCTTTAAAAACGATATTGGGAGTATTCTCCCCCATGACAACGCCTGCCATGGCAGCTTCCAATGCGGAGGTATCGACCGCCTCAATAGCGGCACATCTTTCCTCCGAAAAAATCATACCCTCATCCAATTCCATAAAAGAATCCCTGTTTTCGACGGCTTCGCCCTCCACCGCCAGCGGATAGCTGCACAAATCAGCAAGGGCTTCCATATCCCGATCCGCCATCGCCGCCTTAATCTGCTCCGCAAATGCGGCGGTCTCTCCGTAATCCTCCTTTGATTCCAGATCGGCGGCGGCATCGTCCTTCTCTTCTGCAATGTCATTTGATGATTCTACGACATTTATGCCGCCCTTCTTCTGCTCTCCACAGCCCGTGCATGAAAGAATCAAAACCCCGGCAATCATCACTAATTTCCATTTTCTCATAACTTCCTCCTTTTCCAGTGAAACTGCTGTTTGTATATTCAGACATACCAGTAAATGAATATTCATTCTTCCCATGTCAAAAAAAATTATCCCTGTTATCCATACTGCCAAGGGATGTGAGTAAATGTTTATTCTCTTATAACCAAAATTTTTGGCAGGTAATTATTTTTTCCTGCCTTTTTCCGGCTTCTCCGGCCTCAGATAACCGCTCAGTCCGGTGGTCAGCAGCCTGAACACCGTATCCTCCGTATCCTGATTGTCCGGAAGAACTCCCTCCACCACATATTTGGCATACAACAAAGTGGTAGTAAGGACATGAAGCCACAAAATATCCTGATTAATCTGTTTCAGACTGGGAAACACCTTTTGAAAAGCTTGTACCATACCAATAAAAGTCTCGAAATAACTTACATCGCGGCTCTTATCATACTTGGGGAAAAAAGCGCTGTCCCTGAAACGATAGTAAAATATGGTCTCATCCGAGCGGGAGACCCAAAAGCGAAAATAAGGCTGCCACAAACTTTTCACAGCACCCATGGGGTCGGTAAGCATTGTCAGCGGATTGAACTGCAAACGTTCAAAAATCACAGCTGCCTGCTTATCCACATAGGTAAAGCATTCCACCATGAGCTGCTCCTTGCCTTCAAAGTACCGATAAATCGCTCCCGGGGAAATATCCGCCAGCTCGCTGATATTCTGGATTCGCACTCCTTCTAAGCCATACTGCCGCACGGCTTTCATCGCTGCCAAAATAATTCGTGTCTTAGTGTCATCCAAAAAAATCACTTCTCTCACAAGGTCAACATTCCAGTTACCGGTATGTCCGTAATCCAGATTATACATGATACTTCTACCCTTGACAATACTTTCCTGAAATTATTCACGGACAAAAGCAGAGAACCGCCGCACCCAGGTGCTGCCGGTTCTCTGCTTTCCTCTTCATCCGCTGATACTTCTCAATTACCTGTCCGCACTATTTTATGTCATTCTCACAGACCGCAATGCTTATCCCGACAGCCTCCAGACCCTCCGCCTTCACCGCAAGGGTCACCTCTCCCGCCTCATAGCCGGAGCGGATCACCGCAAGGGCACGCCCGTGCCAGGTAGTAAAGCTTCCCGTGGTATAATTCTCCTGCGTGATGGGGTTTGCGGAGCCAAATCCCAAAAGCCGCCCCGGCCCCTCAGTCTCGGCCTTAAGGAGAACGGCGGCATCCGGCACCAGATTCCCTTCGCAGTCCACAATCTCCACGGAAACATAGGCAAGACTGTGTCCGTCCGCCGTAAGGCCGCAGCCCGCCGTATCCTTCACCGCACTATGCCCGCTATCCTCTGCGGGGAGCTCCGCCCTCAGCCGGATTGCGGCAGGCTCGCCCACGGTCTTTAAGGAAGCCCTTGAGATCTCCTTATCTCCCCTAAGGCTCACCGCCTCCAGAAGTCCCGGCTCGTAGGTAATGTCAAAGGAAGCCGTATACCGGTTTTCCTTTCCGGCTGCCGCCCTTCCCAGGCTCGTTCCGTTAAGGAAAAGCTCCACCTCGTCCGCCGCAGAATATACCGCCACACGGATTCTCTGTCCCTCTTTTCCCTTCCAGCTCCAATTCTCGTAAACCTGGGGCCAGCCCCACTTGCTGATCACCTCGGTCTTTCCGAAGTTTTCGGGATCCGCCGCAAAAAGCCCTGTCTCATCACTGCCCCACACAATACGGCGGTAAACACCCTGGGGCGTGAGCTGTCCGTTGATATCAAGATCGGCGTCGTTTGCCAGCCGCCATGGATACTGCGAGGTATGAGAACCGATGGCCCATGGATCCATCCTTGCCTCGGGACTGTCCGGCTCCACAAACATGGACTTTCCAATCCCGGCCTCTCCAATATAGTCAAAGGATGTCCATGTACAGTCCCCGATCACATAGGGAAGTCTCTCCACATAATCCCAGACCCGGTCGATCTCCATGGGGAAGCTTTCCGTACCCAGAATCACCCTCTCGGGGAACAGCTTCCCGGCGATCTCATAATGATCTTCCATATAGTTATAGCCCACCACATCCAAAAAGCTGCAAAAGGGCTCCGAGCGTTCCTCTATGAAGGTGTCTGTCACGGGAGCCAGCGCATTCTGCTCCATACCGGTTGCATTCCCGGAATTTTCTCTCGCCTTGCGGAAATTGTCCGCCGCCGTCCTGTCATCAAGGCCGCTCCAATAGGAACACAGGCCGTTGGAGACCAGACGTGTGGGATCCAGGCTTCTCACAAAGGAGGCAAGCTCCATGGCAAGCCTGTATCCGTCGTTCATACCGCCCCGTTCCGGAATCTCGTTGCCCGTGGACCAGATCAGAATCGAGGGATGGCTCCGGTCCCTTAAGATGAACGCACTCATATCCTCCTTCCATTCCCTGTGGAAAAACTGACTGTAATCCCCGGGCTGCTTCGCCACGCCCCAGGCATCAAAGGCCTCGTCAAAGACGTACATTCCCAGACGGTCGCAGACCTCGAGAAGTACTGCGGACGGCGGATTATGCGCTGTCCGCACCATGTTAAAGCCATTCTCCTTCAGCAGCTTTATCTTGCGGTACTCGCTGTCATAGAGGGAAACAGCCCCAAGGATCCCATTGTCATGATGAATACAGCCGCCCTTTAGCTTCACTGTTTTTCCATTGACCTGAAGGCCATGGGTGGAGTCAGCGCTGACCGTTCGGATTCCAAAAAGCACGCAGGCATTGTCTGTCATGGGATCGTCTCCCACAGGGGAAAGACCGCAGCCAAACTCTCCAAGATCCGTCACGGTAACTGACATCTGATAAAGATTGGGATTCTCCGCATCCCAGAGCTTTGGCTTCTTCACCGTCATGGGCAGCATGGCCGTGGCGCTGCCTGTGCCGTTCACCTGTATGGAGACGGAACGCACTGTCACCGCCTGCGTTTCGCCGTCCGGAATCAGGGACGCTTCCACTCTCACCAGATGGTCGGCGTGCGTATCGTTGCAGACCGTCACCTCAGAGCAGACAAACGCTTCCTCAGGCTCTCCTTCTCTCCATTCCACTCTCTTGGTATAGGTGAAAATACCGTCGTTCCCGATTCGGATTCCCGGCATATGTACAAGCTCCACTGAGCGGAAAATACCGGCTCCCGTATACCAGCGGGAATTCGGCTGCATACTGGGATTTACGGATACCACGATCCGGTTCTTTTCCCCCCAGTAAATGCGGGAAGTGATATCTGCCCAAAAAGGCGTATAGCCATAGTGATGCTGTTTCACCTGATAACCGTTCACCTCCAGGGAGGCATTCATCATGACCCCGTCAAAATGCAGGAAGACCTTTTCCCCTCTCCACTCCTTAGGAATTTCCAGCGCTTTGGAATAGTAAGCCACCTTGCCGTCATAGTAGCCCATGGCCTGTGCCGCAGGCGCCTTCTCGCTTACCCCGTCCTCCAGCATATAGTCGTGGGGAAGATCCACACATCTTGCCCCTTCTTTTCCGGAAAGCTCATCCCCCAGCATAAAAGCGTTGTGCTGGAACCGCCATCCCCGGTCAATGTTTATTGTTCTCATAATCTCCGTCCTTTCCTTTAAAAGCTTTTGCAAGGTTTCTCGTTCTTATTTCCATCATATTTTTCCGGGAAAGGAATGACAAGAACTAAAAATAAGGATATACTGAAAAAGGATGACCAAATGCACGATGAGCACAGAATACAAAAGGGAGCATATAAATGTCAGGAAACGATTCGGAAGCATTAACACATTACACGGAAAGCCGCATGATGGAGGGTGATTTCGCCACGCTCCTTTGCCGGTACGGAAAAGACGGCAGCATGCGCAGCATAAGCCGCAGGGAAGAGCGAACAGAACACTATGAACTGCCCTGTCAGGGAAAATATCACAGGCACCAGTTCATCGAGGTTTTTTACGTGATGGAGGGAAGCTTTGAGCAGATTCTTCTGGGCGAGAAACGACATTTTTCAAAGGGAGAGGTTGTCATCACCGACCAGAACTGCGAGCATGCTGACTATCTGGAAAAGGTGGATGCCACAGTGCTTTTTCTCTGGCTCAAGCCCTCCTTTCTGGACGAAATCCTGAAAAGCTACGAGGAGCGGGATGATCTGCACCGCTTCCTGTTTCATTCTCTGGAAAAACAGAAACGGGAGCAGAGCTTTCTGGAGCTGAAATCGGAGACCGACGAGAGTGAAATCCGCAAGATTCTGGAACGTCTGACGCAGGAGGATCACGAGGGCAAGCCGGGGGCAAAGGAAATCATCCGTGGGTATTTGATCCGCCTCTTTCATCTCCTGTGCACCACCTTTTGCCTGCAGCTGCACAGCTCGGATCAGGAGAGCAAAGAGCGTGTGCTCCTCTACGAGCTGGAGCGGTATATCCGTCTGCACGCTGCGGACGTGACCGCCTCCGGCCTCGAGGAGGTTTTTCATTACCATCGGAATTACTATAATCTCCTTCTCAAAAAGTATAAGGGAAAAGGCTTCCGGGAATACGTTCAGGAGATCCGCATGGAACAGGCCAGGGCCCTGCTGCTTACCACGAAGCTCCCTCTTAAGCAGGTAGCCATACAGACCGGCTACGAAAACACCGGTTTTTTTTACCGGCTCTTCCAGCGCATGAATGGAATTTCGCCGGCTGAGTATCGGAGAGGGCAGGCTTGCTCCGCAAAACATCCGGAACCATTCAACGCAATATCAATAACAAAGGTGGTAAATGCAAAATGCCAAACATCATTGAAATAACCAACTTCTCCGATCCCCGTCTGGATCTCTACGCCCGTCTTTCAGAGACCCAGCTGGCTCACTGCTATGAACCCTCTCCGGGTTTGTTCCTTGCGGAAAGCCCCCGGGTAATCGAGCGTGCCCTGGATGCGGGATATGAACCGCTCTCCCTTCTGGTGGAACGCAGACATATCGACGGCCAGGCCAAAGATATCATAGACCGCTGTGAAGATATCCCTGTATTTACCGCCGACTTTGCGATCCTCTCAAAGCTTACCGGCTATCCTCTGACCAGAGGGGCTCTGTGCGCCATGCGCCGCAGAAGTCTTCCGAGTCCGGCGACGGTCTGTGCAGATGCCCGCAGGATCGTGGTTCTGGAAAATGTCACGAATCCCACCAACGTGGGTGCAATCTTCCGCTCTGCCGCCGCTCTCTCCATGGACGGCGTGCTGCTGACCTCTTCCTGCAGCGATCCCCTGTACCGCCGCTCCATCCGGGTCAGCATGGGAACCGTCTTCCGGATTCCCTGGGCATTTCTTGATGAGCCGGCCGCCGGATGTCCGGCACGGAGAATGGAATCTCTGCACAGTCTGGGCTTCCGGACCGCAGCCATGGCACTTTGCGGCAATTCCGTCAGTGTCGAGGATCCCCGCCTTGGCGCGGAGGAAAAGCTGGCCATCGTTCTGGGGGCGGAGGGCGACGGGCTCTGTGCCGAAACCATCGCTGCCTGCGACTACACGGTGCGGATCCCCATGGCAGAGGGCGTGGACTCCCTGAACGTGGCGGCGGCAAGCGCCGTGGCCTGCTGGCAGCTGAGAATCCGCTGACAATGCTCCGTCATCCGCCCGGCGCTTTTTACTTTCCCTCCTCCTCAAAAATCCTCTTCACCGTCTCATAAGCCAGCTTTGGCCTGCGGTACTCGTCCACGATTCCCTTATTGTTCATGGTTCTGGGGCGGCCTCCGAACCAGCTGTCGCACACCCTGCAGTCACAGAACTGCCAGATATACACGCCGCTCGTATCCTCGTGGGAGAGAACCGCCTTAAGCTGCCTGTCAAGCGCCCACCTCTGATACTCCTCGGACCACTTCACCTGATCCGGAGTCCGGTAGCCGTACACCGCTCCCGCTCCGATCTCCGTGATGAGGAAGGGCTTCCCGGCTCCTTGCGTACACTCCTGCACCCAGCGATACAGATCCGCCAGATATTCCTCCGCCGGAGTGTCATGGTACCAGAGAGGATAGATATTGTAGGAAACCACATCCACAAGCCCAAAGCAGATATCGGTCTTAAACTGACAGCTGGCAAAGGAACGGGGCCTGCTCTTATCCAGCTCCCGGATCAGGGAAAGCTGCGCCTCATAACAGCTCTTTCCATACTCCGTGTGGCTGGCGCATTCATTGAGAATCCCCCAGATGTAAATGCTTGGATGATTATAATGCGCCTCGATCATCTCCCGGATACAGTCCTCGCACTGCCTCTCAAAGTTAGGATTTCTCATAGCCTCCTCAGACAGCCCTCTGGCATGGTTTTCCTCCCACACAAGGATTCCCTGCTCGTCGCACAGATCCAGAAAAAGCTCCTCATTGGGATAATGGGAAGTCCTCACGGAATTAACCCCCAGGTCCTTCATAATCAGGATATCCTGCCAGAGCGCCTCCAGCGGAAGGCTGCAGCCGAACTGAGGATGATCCTCGTGGCGGCAAAATCCCCTGATCCGAAGCTTACTGCCGTTCAAAAGAATATCCTTTCCCGAAACCTCCACCTTGCGGAAACCGAAACGTTCAATCAGATCGTCCATCTCCCGTCCGGCCTCATCCTCAAGAACCGCCGCAGCCGCATAGAGCACAGGATCCTCCGGGCTCCATACCCGCACGTCCCCGCACAAGAGCCGCGTGGAAACCACGGCCGTCTCCCCTGGAGAAAGCTTTACCGGAAGAGAATCCGTGATTTTTCCTTCCTCCCCCAGGTCAAGCCGCACCCTGCCCTCAAACGGCTCCCGTGACAGGTTCCGGACGCAGACCTGCACCTGCGCCTGCCAGCCTTCCTCCTTCTTATCCGGAGTTACATGGATCCACTTTATATAAGCATCCCCAAGCTCCTCCAGCGCCACTGCCCTGGTGATCCCGCCGTAGGTCTGGTAATCGTTTGGCACGTGAAGGGCCGAATGCTCCCCGAAGCTGTTGTCCACGCAGACCGTAAGGCGGTGTACCCCCGCCGGCACATTCCTCACCACCGCTGAAAAGGACGTGTAGGCATTGTAATGAGACACAATCTCCTCCCCGTCCAGGTACACCTGCGCCGTGTGGCTGACCCCTTTAAATTCCAGCCGGATATTCCCGCCGGCCTCAAAGCTCCTCTCATAGCACGCTTTCCCTCTGTAGGAGCGAAGCTGTGGGTAAGTCTCCCAGCAGCCGGGCACCATGGCCTTTCGCCTCACAGCCTCCTCTCCCTCCCCGGGCATGGTGGCAAAATCCCACAGACAGGAGGAAAGCTCTGTCTGCTTCCTGATCCTGTGCGTTGCAAACATTCGCAGCATAATTCCAGTTCTCCTTTCGCTTTGGTCTGTTCTTCTTACTCTTTCACCGCTCCGATCATCACGCCCTTTACGAAATGCTTCTGAATAAAAGGATAGATGCACAGAATCGGCACTGTGGATACAATAATCGTGGCATATTTGATGGTCAATCCCACATCCTCGATATCTGTCTGTCCAGTCATGGCTCCCAGCTGGCTCCTTGTGAGGATATCCCTCAGAAAGATCTGCAGCGGCATCTTCTCCGCATCCCTCAGGTAAATCATGGCGTTAAACCACGAGTTCCAGTGTCCCACCGCATAATACAGCAGAATCACCATGATAGTCGGCTTTGCAAGAGGCATCACGATCCGGAGCAGGATGGTCCAGTCCCCCGCCCCGTCAATGCGGGCCGACTCCTCCAGGGACTGCGGAATTCCCTCAAAGCCCGTGATCATGATCATCAGGTTAAAGGTGCTCACCGCCCCGGGGATAATCAGGGCAAGCCTGCTTCCGATCAGTCCCAGATCCTTCACCAGCAGATAGCCTGGGATCAGACCGCCGGAAAAAAACAGTCTCTCCTCGACAGATGCCAGGAGCTGCTATTATTTCTTTTACCAGGTGACCGCAAAGCTGCAGCTCTATTGTCAGACCAGCTACGGAATCTGCCCCGAGGGGCTCCGGTTTCTGGGAGAAGACTACTTCTCCCAGTCTCTGCCAAGCGCCCTCTCCCAAGCCTGCAACGCTTACCTGAAAACCTGTGACGAGATCGAGCACAGGGGGCTCTCAAGCGTCCAGTGGGGACTGAATATATGCCGCTTCATCGAAAACAATTATTTTGACGCAAACCTGAACCTGAATTCCATTGCCGCCCACTTTCAGATTTCGCCCTCCTATCTCTCCCGGAAGTTTAAGGAGCAGTATCAAAGGAGCGTTATCGATTACCTCTATGAGATCCGCATCGCCAATTCCATTCCGCTTCTGTCCAGAACAGAGCTGAAAATTGCGGATATCGTACATATGACGGGATTCGTGGACAGCAACGCCTTCATCCGCATTTTCAAAAAGCTCAAGGGCACCACGCCCGGAAGCTGCCGCCTGCCTGCAGACAGGCGGTAAAATGCTACGATTTCTTTTTCAGATAGTAAAAGCCATAGGCCGGGATATCCACTCCCGCCGCTTCCATCTCCTTCCCGGAGATCAGGTCCACATACTCCCCGTCCGTCTCATTGATCCAGGCGGTCTTATCGTGCTCACTGAAATTGAACAGACCGATGAGCTTTTCTCCCTCATAGTATCTGCCGATACAGAGCACGGAGGGATCCCAGGTGTCAATGGTCCAGGTGTCCGCATAGGAGACAAAGACCTTCTCTCTCCTGCGCAGCCGCTCCAGATCCGAGAGACTCTTAAACAGCTTTCCCTCCACCGTGGTCTCGTCCGAGGCTTTGGCCGCCAGCTCCCAGTTCATGGCTCCCCTGTGGATATACCGGGAATCCGGCGCCTTGTTGGGATCCTCCTTGTAGGTATAATCATTGACCTGGCCGATCTCATCCCCGCTGTAGAGGACCGGGATGCCGGACTGCATGAACATGTATGCGTGGAGCATCACGTCCATCCGGATGGCTTTTTCCATGGCCTCCTCATTTCCCTCGAATCCGGCCTTCTCCACTCCGCACATGGATGCGGTGGTTCCGCAGAATCTGGCGTCTCCGGTGATGGGATCCGCATTGTAGAGCTCGCCCCGGCTGTTGCTGTCCCCCGCATAGCCCTGGAAATAGTCGTTCAAATACTTCTTGTGCGCTCGCTCGTCCATTCCCTCCATCCGCAGGGTTCCGTAGTCAAGCCCCCAGCCGATATCGTCGTGACAGCGCAGATAATTGAGAAACACGTACTGCTTGGGCAGGGAATTCACAATATCCAGCTGCTTCTTAAGCAGCCCAACGTTTCTGGTTGCCACGGTGTGCCAGGTGGTCGCCATGGTTGTCACGTTGTAAAGCATATGACACTCCGGCTTCTCCACGGTTCCAAAGTAGGGAACCACCTTCTCCGGCTCCATCACCACCTCCCCGAGAAGCAGAACGCCCGGACAGACGATCTCGCTGATCATGCGCATCATGCGCACAATGGTGTGGACCTGGGGAAGATTCCGGCAGGGAGTGTTCAGCTCCTTCCAGATATAGGGAACTGCGTCAATCCGGATGATATCAATTCCCCTGTTTGCAAGATACAGGAAATTATACATCATCTCATTAAAGACCCTGGGGTTCTTGTAATTCAGATCCCACTGATAGGGATAAAAGGTTGTCATCACGAAGTGGCCCGCATCCGGAAGATACGTGAAGTTTCCGGGTGCCGTGGTGGGGAACACCTGGGGAACCGTGTTCTCGTACATGGAGGGTATGTAGGAGTTGTCAAAAAAGAAATAACGGCTCATGTACTCCCCGTCGCCTTTCCTTGCCTTCTTCGCCCACTCGTGATCCTCCGAGGTATGATTCATCACAAAGTCCATACAGACATTGATTCCCTTTTTGTGGCAGGCCGCCGTCAGGTCGTCAAGATCCTCCATGGAGCCAAGCTTTTCCTGCACCTTCCTGAAGTCGGAAACCGCATAGCCGCCGTCGGAGCGCCCTTCCGGCGTATCGAGAAAGGGCATCAGATGGATATAATTCACATTGCACTTCTCAATATAATCAAGTCTGGACTTGACACCCTGCATATTTCCCGCAAAATTATCTATGTAAAACATCATACCGAGCATATCGTTCTGTTTGTACCAGCCGCTCAGCTCCTCGCGCTTTTGATCCAGCGTCCTGAGCTCAGCTCCTCTTTCCCCGTAGAACTGCTCCATATGGTCGCACAGCTCCGCAAACATGGAGTCGTTTCCGTACAGCTCCGCATAAAGCCAGCGCAGCTCCTCAAAGTGTCTGTCAAACCGTTTCCGGTAGATTTCCTCCTGATTCAGCGCCCTGGCCGCCGTATCCCTTGTCTGAACCTTTGCCGCAGCCGTCTTCACCGCGGTTTTCTTTTTCCCCGAACTCTTACTCATTTCCTGCTCCTTTCTCTCTTTCTCCCCAGCCCGGACGGGCAGCAGAATTCACACCCCTTGACAATTCCATTGTCACGAAAAGAAGCTGCCGCCTGCCTTTGGTTCCCCAACGGCAGGGCAGCAGCGCCTCCGATCCTCATTTCCTACAGATTGCTCTCAAAAAATGCCTTCATCTCCTTGCAGGCGGTCTCCTCGTCCTCTCCTTCCACCTCCACGGCAACTTCCTCTCCGCACTTTACTCCAAGACTCATAACCATCATCAGCTTGGTGGCATCCGCAGACTTCTCTCCCTTTACGATCTTTATCTTGCTCTGATATTTCTTTGCTTCCTTCACCAGAAGTCCCGCAGGTCTTGCATGGATCCCCACCTCGTCCTTGATGACATAACTGAAATTCTGCATGTTCTCTTCCTCCTTAAATTTTATGTACTTTTATTATACCTCAATTGCGGACAATTTTTCCATATATTTCGTCCATCCCGACCAAAAATTTTCTTCCCTTGCATTTCCCCCTGTTCTTTCCTATAATAAAAAAGAAGAGATTAAACAAACAATTCAATTTCAGAGGGAGAGTATGGGAAGAGAAGATTACAGTAAAGCATTCAGATTAGGAAAAAAGGATTATCAGGCCCGTATGCTGCGCGGGGAAAAGCCCACGCTGGAGGTTCTGGACGATATCATGCCTGACAAGGGATCTTATTACGAGATGCCTCTTGGGCTGGTTCAGATTCCCACCGAACGCATCGCGGGTACCAAGACCATAGGAAGAAGCACATCCTTTGCGGGAAACTTCATGCCGATCCTGCAGGAGGATACGGAGTTTGCCAGCAAATGGTCCAGCCTGAGCACCAGTCATATAGAGGAGGGAATCCGCGATCCCATCAAGGCCTATGAATACATGAACAAATTTTATGTCCTGGAAGGGAACAAGCGCGTCAGCGTCATGAAGTATTTCGGAGTCGTCTCCATTCCGGGAAACGTCACCCGGATTGTGCCAAGACGTTCGGAGGAAAAGGAAAACAGGCTCTACTACGAATTCATGGAATTCTATCAGGCAGCTCCGATCAATTACGTCTGGTTCTCCCAGGAGGGAAGCTTTTCCAGGCTTCAGAAGGCCGTGGGTAAGGAGCCCGGGCAGACCTGGAATGACGACGAGCTCCTTACCTTCAGCGCCTTCTATACACGCTTTTGCTCCGAGTACAAGGCAAAGGGCGGAAACAAGCTGCATATCACGCCGGGTGATGCCTTTCTCTCCTTCATCACTCTGTACGGCTATAAGGAGACCGAGGAAAAAACCACGAACGAGCTTAAGGCTCTGATTGCAAAGAGCTGGGAGGAATTCGAGCTTCTTCAGGAGGATCAGGATATCGACCTCAAGATGAATCCCAACCAGGAAAAGAAGCCCCTGCACAGCATACTTCTTCCTCTGAGCTCTCCGAAGATGAAAATAGCGTTCATTTACGAAAAAACACCCGGAACCTCCGCCTGGACCTACGCCCACGAGCTGGGACGGCTTTATCTGGAGCAGACCTTCCCGGACGAGCTTCAGACGATCTGCTTCGAGAACGCCACCCTGGATACCGTGGATGCCCAAATCCAGGATGCCATAGACCTGGGCTGCAATCTGATCTTCACCACCACTCCCGCTTTTGTACAGGCCAGTGTGAAGGCGGCGATAGCCAACCGTGAGGTCCGTATTTTAAATTGTTCCCTGAACACCTCACACCGGTATATCCGCACCTACTATTCCAGAATGCACGAGGCAAAATTCCTCATGGGGGCCATCGCAGGCGCCATGTCGGAAAATAACCGTCTGATGTACATTGCGGATTATCCCATTTACGGGTCCATTGCCAATATCAACGCCTTTGCCCTTGGAGCGAAAATGATCAATCCAAGAGCCAAGGTTTATCTGGAATGGTCCACCAAAAAGGATGTGGACCTTGACGAGAGAATCCGCGAGACCCAGTCCTCCTGTATCTCCGGGAGGGACATGGTGATTCCCGAGGAAGCCTCCCGCTTTTTCGGCATCTATCACATGGACGGGGGATATCCCAGAAATCTGGCTATGCCCCTGTATCACTGGGGAAAATTTTATGAGCAGCTGATCCGTACCATTATGAACGGAACCTGGAAGTATGATGACGATCCCACCTCCACCAAGGCAATCAATTACTGGTGGGGCATGTCGGCAGGCGTGGTTGACGTGGTTTGCTCTCATCATCTTCCCATCGGTACCAAGCGGCTTGTGGAGCTTTTGAAGGCCACCATCAGCTCCGAATTATTTAATCCTTTTTCGGGCATCCTATATTCTCAGAGCGGCGTGGTGACCGACGATCCGGACAGCAGCCTTGCTCCGGAGGAGATCATGACCATGGACTGGCTTGTGGAGAACGTGATCGGCTCTATCCCCAAGAAAGAGGAATTGAAGGAACAGGCCGTGCCTGTGATCGATCAGCAGGGAGTAAATAAAAAGGAAGGTTAATTTACATATGAAGATACTTGCAATTGCGGACGAGGAATCGAAATATCTGTGGGATTTCTTCGAAAAGAGCAAGCTGGACGGGATTGACCTGATTATTTCCTGCGGCGATCTGGATCCACGCTACCTCTCCTTCCTTGTTACCCTCTCCACCGTCCCGGTGCTCTATGTCCATGGAAATCATGACGGAAAATATGAAAAAATTCCGCCGGAGGGATGCACCTGCATTGAGGATGAGATATTTGTCTATAACGGTGTGCGGATCCTCGGGCTTGGCGGTTCCATGCGCTACCGCCCGGGACCTCACCAGTACACGGAAAAGGAAATGCGAAGGCGGGTGGCCAGGCTCTGGTTCCAGCTTTTCCGCCACCACGGCTTTGATATTCTGGTGACCCATTCTCCGGCCTACGAGCTCAATGACGGGCGTGACCTGCCCCATCAGGGCTTCCAGGTATTCCGGACATTGATTGAGAAATATAAGCCTAAATTCTTTCTTCACGGCCATGTTCATATGTCATACGGGCGCAAGCACAAGCGGTATGACAAATTTCTGGACACTCACGTGATCAATGCCTGCGAGAGATGTGTTTTTGACACGGAGGATGAGAACCTTCAGGAGCATATCCGTTAGAGCCTGTTGCCTGCAGGGCATCAAGAAGGCTGCTGTACCATCCGGTACAGCAGCCTGTGTTTTTCTTCTGTCGTAATTTATAGTGAACGACAAATTATTTTGTCGTTCACTATACAGCTTCGTCTCAGCAGGTGGCTCCGCCTTTCACAGTCTTTTTCAGGATCTCCTCCCTGTCAATTTCGCCTCTAAGCAGCTTATCCTGCACATACTCAAATCCAAGACGGGCAATGGTATCAGCAAACCTCTCTCCGGACAGGCCCTCGTCGCGGAAGAACAGGATCGCCCGCTCCACAAGCTCCAGGACCTCCTGCTCGGAGGTGAAGATCTTCTCAAGCGCACGTCCCTGCGCCACCTTCTTGCCCCAGCGTCCGCCGATGAAGATCCTGCAGCCTGCGGCAGATTCGTTCACGGCTCCGAAGGGACACCTGGAAATGCAGCGCCCGCAGTGATTGCAGGCCTCGCTGTCAATCCTGAGCCTTCCCTCCTCCAGCTTTGCCACCCGGATGGGACAGCTGTTCTCCACCTGACACACCTTACAGCCCCGGCATCTGGAAGGATCAATCTCCGGGATCCTCTGACCGACGATACCCAGGTCGTTCAGATCCGGCTTCACACAATTATTTGGACAGCCTCCCACCGAAATCTTGAATTTGTGCGGCAGAGACACGTCACGATACCCGGTATAAAACATGTCATGGAGCTTTTGGGACAGAGCAAAGGTGTCGATCAGTCCGTACTGGCATGTGGTTCCTTTACAGGATACCACAGGTCTTACCTTGGAGCCCGTTCCTCCGGTTTCCAGACCCGCCTGCGCCAGAAAGGCCATCACTTCCTCAAGCTTGTCATAAGGTACGCCCTGGATTTCCAATGTGAGCCGGGTGGTCATGGTCACCTCCCCGGAACCGAAGCGCTGCGATGCCTCCGCTATCTTCTGCTGCTCATTTGCGGTCAGCTTTCCGTTCCTGGTGATCACGCGGACATTGAAGATATCGTCATAGCGCTTATCCTGCAGACAGCCGAGCCCCTTCACCCGCTTGATCTCCTCCGCCGAAAGCTTTCTTCCGTTCCTTGGAACCTTCACCTCGTTGAATGTGACTCCGCCTTCGAGGACAAGCGTGTTTGTGTAGCCAAGAGCCTTCAGACGGTTCTGAAGGAAATACCCTCTCTTGCCCTTTGTGCAGACCAGCAGAAGCTTCTCGTCCCTGGCAAGATCCGCAATGGGCTCCGTAACCGCCGAGAGATTGATCCAGCGGGCATTCGGAATACCGGGTGCGGGCTGCACGTCCACGACCGTGTAGTCCTTTGCCGCTCCGGCCGCATATTCCGCCGGGCTCATGCTCTCCAGCACGCCGTCCAGCTTGTTTTCCAGTATGTAGCAGGCCGTCACAAAGGGATGGATAGCCGTGGAAAAAGGAGGCGCATAGGCAAAATCCAGGGTGTCAAAGTCCTCGAGACACATTCCCTGAGAGATTCCCGTCACCGCAATGTCCACCAGCTTATCCACCGTGCCGGCTCCGAGCACCTGGATTCCCAGAATCCTCCTGCTCTCCCGCTCGGCCGTGAGCTTCACGATAAAGGAGGACGCTCCCGGGTAGTAATGAGCCTTGTCATCCAGGACGCAGACCACGGACACCGCATCAAGCCCGGCATCTGCAGCCTGCTCCTGTGTGAGTCCGGTCCGGCCGCCGTTCAGGGACGGAAGCAGGCGGACAACTCCCGTACCCAGACAGCCGCCATAGCCTCCTCCTGCGCCAAAGAGCTTCTTTGCCATGGCTCTTGCGGAAAGATTTGCCGTGGAACCCATGGCGGACCACTGCCGCTTTCCGGTCAGAGAATTTTTTACCAGCGCACAGTCTCCCGCCGCATAGACATCGGGAAGGCTGGTTCTCATCTCATCGTCCACCACGATCGTGCCCCTGATCATCTCGATTCCCGTCTGCTCCAGGAATCCCGTTGCCGGACGCACACCGATAGCAAGAATAACCAGGTCCGCGGGAAGCCTACCGCTGTCCGTGACCACGCTTTCCGCATGCTGCTGCCCGGTAATCCCCTTAAGGCTCACGGAAGTCAGGATGCGCATACCGCCGGCCTTAAGCTTACGCTTTGCAAAGTCCGCCATCTCCCTGTCAAAGGCATTTGGCATGATCTGGGGCGCGGCATCGATCACCGTCACATCCATTTTCAGTCCCAGAAGGTTTTCCGCCACCTCAAGGCCGATAAAGCCGGCTCCGCACACAACCGCCCTGCGGCATTTCCTTTCCTCCGCATAGGCACGGATTGCGACAGCGTCATCCGGCGTTCTCACACAGAATACTCCCGGAAGATCCTTTCCTTCCACGGGAGGAACGAAGGGAACCGCACCCGTGGCGATGATCAGCCTGTCATAGCCTTCCTCAAACACCGCACCGTCCGCACTCCGGAAGGATACCTTCTTTTCCCCTGCGTCAAGACCTACAGCCTCGCATCCGGTCCGCACAACAGCACCCGTAAGCCCGGCGTACTTTTCCGGAGAATTGACAATCAGCTCCTCTCTGGCGCTTATGTCGCCTCCGATGTAATAGGGCAGGCCGCAGCCCGCATAGGATATATCCGCACTCTTCGTAAAAATTTTAACCTCGGCCCTGCGGTCAAGGCGCTTTAGCTTGGCGGCCGCCTTTGTACCGGCCGCAACTCCGCCTATAATCACATATTTCATTTTCAATCGACCTCCTTTATTTTTGTCTGTCCGGAAAAGCCGTCCTGTTTGGAAAACAGAAGCTCCTCTCCGCAAACCGGCATCAGTGTGTGGCCCCGCCCGTCACCCTGATGTCCTCCTTTGTCTCCACGATGGCCTCAATCGCGGCACTGATCGCTTCCACCATCATCTCCTGGGACATGGACGGCATGTTTTTCTTATCAACCACCTGCCGGGGCAGGAACGGGATATGGATGAACCCGCTTCTCTTTCCCGGATATTTGACGGCGATCATATGGCACACTCCGTAGAGCACATGGTTGCACACAAAGGTTCCCGCCGTGTTAGAGACGGAGGCCGGGATTTCCCTGTCCTGAATTCTCTGTACCATGGCCTTGATGGGAACCGTGGCAAAATAGGCAGCCGGCCCCTCGGGAAACACCGGTTCGTCAATAATCTGATTTCCCTCGTTGTCCGGGATTCTGCAGTCGTCCATGTTGATGCCGATGCGCTCCACCGTGATATCCGGCCTTCCGCCCGCCTGCCCGATGGACAGGACCACGTCCGGGTCGTACTCCGCAATCGCCTCATCTATCACCCGGAGGGATTTGTGGCAGACCGTGGGGATCTCAAGCTTGATGATCTCGGCTCCCGCCACCGAATCCGGCAGTCTTTTCACGGTCTCAATCGCCGGGTTTACCGTCTCCCCTCCGAAGGGATCAAATCCAGTCACTAAAATTTTCATATTCTCTCCTTATTCTGTCTTCAGATTCAAAAACCAAGCACCAGCATCAGGATTACATGAACCACGATCATGATAAGCGCCATGGGAACCTGCGCCCTGATCACAGACCACTTGGGATCCTTTGTCTCCAAAACCGCACAGGGAACAATGTTAAAGTTTGCCGCCATGGGTGTCATCAGCGTTCCGCAGTAGCCTGCCGTCATGCCGAGAACACCGATAACAGCCGGGTTCCCGCCCTGTGCAATCACGAAGGGAACCCCGATTCCTGCCGTAATTACCGTGAAGGCCGCAAAGGCATTGCCCATGATCATGGTAAAGACCACCATTCCCGCCACGTAGACGATAACGCCGATCACGATATTACCCCGGGGCACCACGGCGGAGATCATTCCGGAGATCACCTCTCCCACTCCCGCCTCGGAAAACACGCTTCCAAGCGCTCCAAGGAGCTGGGGCAGCAGACAGGCCGCACCCACCTGCATGAGAAGACGGGATGTGTCCTCTCTTGTCTCGGACATCTGCGGCTTACAGATCACAATCCCCAGTATCAGGGCGATCACACAGGCTACGCCTGTCATGATTGCGCCGTTAAGAGCCGTGGGGACAGCCACTCCGTCCTTTACCACGTCATATTTCACAAAGGATAAAATCAGCGCAATGAGTCCCACCGCAACCGCCGGAACAAAGATCTTTGTTCCGATCTTCTCGCTTGATATCTTTCGAAACTGCAGCGTGGATTCCTTGAACTTACCCATCTTCACCTGTCTGGTGACCGTAAGGCATCCCATCACCACCAGCATACCTCCCACCATGGCAGATGGCAGAAGCTTTCCGAATGCGAAGATAATGCCTGTAAGGGTCCAAAAAAGCATGGTCCCCACCCTCGCCGAATCATTTTTCCTGGCTCGGAAGGCCGTAAGAAAACAGACCAGGCCGCAAAGCACATAGAAGAATTCCGGAAAATAGATACCTAAAAAGTCTGTCATGATTTCTTTCCTCCCTTCACCTTTCTGTCAAACCAGAGCACCTGTATAATCGTAAGGATCACGGAGATAACCATTACATAAACAGCCGAGGACGCAATGTCCGACAGGGTGACATCATATCCCGCCACCGCAAGACCTGACTGGATAAGCACCACGCTGGCGGAAGCCGGAAAGCAGTTCTGTGCAAAAAAGTTTCCGAAATTCTCCGTGGCGGCGGAAAGGCCCTTTACCTTCTCCTCTTCCTTCTCCGAGAGCTTACCGCCCTTAGAGGCCTCCGCGGCCGCGGAGGTCATGGGCAGGATCAGGGGCCGTATGAACTGCACATGGCCGCCGACACGGATATTCAGCGCCGATGCAATGGAACGGACTATCATCCAGATGGAGAGCACCTTGCCCGCCGACGCATTTTTGATCTTTCCGATCAGATAAGCCGCCCTCTCCTTCATACCGTATCTCTCGATGATGGCAATCACCGGGAACATGATCAGGAAAATAGACATAAGCCGGTTGTTCACAAAGGACTCACCGATGATTTCCAGAATATGTACGAAATCCAGTCCCGCCGCAAGACCCGTGACAATCCCGGCAACCAGCACCACGGCCAGCACATCCAGCTTCAGGGCAAAGCCCAGAACAATAATTAAGATACCTACTAACTTGACGTACTCCATTTTGTAACTCCCTTCGTTAATTTGATTTGGGATTCGGGTGTCAAATTGCCAGGCACACTCCGCAGCCAGGGCTTCTGACACCCGAATCCGAATCATGATAAATTTGGAAATATTATATCACTTTAAAGGAAGAAAGTCCACAGCGTAACAGGGCTCCTTTCCCCTCTAAACTGCCTCCTTAAACAGTATATACCGCTCCGGGCCCTTTTACAATGACTTATAAATTCCTTGCCCCAAACAATTCCGATTGACTCAGCCGCCGCCAGATTATAAAATAAAGGCAGCTGATCACCAACTAAAATAGCCAAGGAGAATTATGAATATGCTGGAAAAACATCTGATCGCAAATATCGCTCCGGCCGCGCTGCCGGAAAACATGATCTCAGCAAACGACTGGCGGATCACCGTGCTGACGGACCGCCTTGTGCGAATTGAAAAGAGCGGGAACCACCAGTTCTGCGACGAGGCCACCCAATCCGTGTGGTATCGGGATCTTCCGCCCGTATCCTTCCGCACCGAGCACACCCCGGAGGGACTCTCAGTCATCACGGACAAGATCACCCTCGTCCTGAAGGAGAGTCTGAAGGACAGCTATGTTGTTCTGTCAGAAGGCGGAGAGAAGGCCTTCCTCAACAACGAGGGAAATCTTCACGGCACATATCGGACTCTGGACTGCTGTGACGGGGATCTGTGGCACTCCTTTGACAGAGATCACCCCGAATCCCACCCCATCACTCTGGATAACGGCGTGGCCTCCACCACCGGAGCGGCCGTGCTTGATGATGGCAGCTCCCTGATCCTCAAGGCAGACGGAACGCTTTCGCCCCGCAGCGTAAAGGAGACGGACATCTATGTGTTCGCTTACGGAAAGGATTTCCGCGGGGCTTTAAAGGCTCTGTACCGGATCTGCGGGAAGACGCCCCTCATCCCCAGATTTGCCCTGGGAAACTGGTGGAGCCGCTACTATGCCTACACCGAGAAGGAATATCTTCACCTCATGGACCGCTTTGCGGCAAGGAAGGTTCCCTTTACCGTGGCAACCGTGGATATGGACTGGCACTGGTCCGAGACCCTGGACGAGGCAAAGGGTATCTCAAGGGACGGCAAAAACGATGAGCTGCACGGCGGGAATAACGGCTGGACCGGCTACAGCTGGAACACGGATCTTTTCCCTGACTATAAACGTTTTCTCGGAAAGCTCCACGAAAAGAACCTGAAAGTGACCCTGAATCTCCATCCTGCGGACGGCGTGCGCTATTTCGAGGATTCCTATGAGGAAATGGCACAGGCCATGGGAGTGGATCCCGCAACCGAGCAGCAGATCCCCTTCGATATCTCCGACGACCGCTATATCAACGCTTATTTTGACGTGCTCCACAGGCCCTATGAAAAGGACGGCGTTGATTTCTGGTGGATCGACTGGCAGCAGGGAAGCAAATCCTCCATGGAAGGGCTTGATCCTCTCTGGGCCTTGAACCACTACCATTTCCTTGACAACGCGCTCTCCCATCAGCCCCTGATTCTGTCCCGCTACTGCGGCATAGGCTCCCACAGATATCCCCTGGGCTTTTCCGGAGACACCTTTGTAACCTGGAAAACACTGAAATATCTGCCTTACTTTACGGCGACCGCCTCCAACGTGGGCTACACCTGGTGGAGCCATGACATTGGCGGGCATATGTGCGGCTACAAGGATGACGAGCTCTATGTACGCTTCCTGCAGTTTGGCGTATTCAGCCCAATCAACCGCATCCACAGCACCAGCTCCCTCACCTTTACCAAGGAGCCCTGGGCTTATATGAGCGGAACCGGACTGATTGCGGAGGAGTTTCTCCGCTTCCGCCACAGAATGATCCCCTTCCTGTACTCCGCTTCCTATGAAACAACGGACAACGGGCTTGCCCTGATCGAACCCATGTACTACGCTTATCCCGAAAAGCAGAGAGCCTACGAATGTCCGGAGCAGTATCTCTTTGGCGGCCAGCTTCTGGTGATTCCGGTAACGGAAAAGAGCGACCGTGAAGGCATGAACCGGATCCCTGCATGGCTTCCCGAAGGTGTCTGGACCGATATTTTTACAGGTGACGAATACCGGGGAGACCGTGAAATCACCATGGTCCGCTGGCTGGATTCCATTCCCGCGCTCCTTAAGGAAGGCGGTTTCCTTGTTCTCGATGACCGTGAGACCACCAATGACGCATCCAACCCTGACAGGCTGAAGGTTATGGTAAGCAACGGAACAGGAAGCTACACGCTCCATGAGGATCTTGACGGTGAGAGAATCGAAACTCATTTCCAGTCTTTGGCACCGGACGACCACACGCAGAAGCTTACCGTCTCCTGCGAATCCAAAACAGCCGTACCTGCAAGAAGCCTCCTGGTGGAATTTTGCAACATCACCTCCGGAACAGTCCGTATCACCTCACAGGGCAGGGAATATCCTGCCGCCGTGGATGATAACGAAAGGCTCACCGTTCTCCTTGACCAGGTAACCGCGGGAAGCTCCTACGAGATCCTCGTATCCTTCCGGCCCGAGACGGAGAAGCAAATAAAGAGACAGGAGGCCGTCTGCCGGACCGTCACACGCCTGCAGGCCGACAACAACGAAAAGAACGATCTGTATGACAGCCTGCGCAAATCGGACGCAGAAGCTTACGAAAAGCTGGTAAAGGAATCCGGGCTGTCTGAGACGGCAAGGCTCCGTCTCCTAGAGCACACCCTTTCCCTGAACTTTTAGATCACCGGAAGCGGGGTTATCCAGGAGCCCTCCGTCCTGATCAAAACGGGAGCCGTGGCAGGGACAGTCAAAGGAATGCTCCGCCGGATTCCATTTCAGGGCACAGCCCATATGAGGACATCTCTTTCCCGACAGTGTAAGCATGCTCATGACGGCCTCGAAGCCGTTATCCAGAAGCTGAGGCCTCAGCATACTTCTGCCGGGAGAAAAAAGCTCCTCGTATGGGCTTTTTCTTTCACTCACCAGATCGGTCAGAAGCATGGCCGATACCATGGAGGAGGTAATTCCCCACTTGTTAAAGCCCGCTGCCACAAAGCAGTCCGGCATGCCCGGGGAATAGCGTCCGATATAGGGAATACCGTCCAGCGACATGGTATCCTGAGCCGCCCAGCAATAATTCTCCTGTGCTCCCGGATAATATTTCCCGGCAAAATCTCTGAGCTCCTGCCATCCGCCGCACTTTTTCCCGGTTCTTCCCCCGCCTCCCCCAAGGAGAAGATATTCTCCGTAGCTGCGGAACGACAGGCCGCCTTTCGCCTCATCCACATACATTCCCTCCATGGGTGCCGCATGCTTCATTGCGGTCACATAGGAGCGATGCTGGTACAGCTTGAGAAAATACATGCCGTGCTTATTATCCATAGGAAAATGCGTGGCGATGATCAGCTTCTCAAAGCCTATTTCCCCTCTGTCTGTGACGGCCCTCTTTTCTTTCAGCTCTCTCACATAGGTATCCTCGCAAATCCGCAGATCCCCTGCCACTGCGGAGACAAATTTGAGAGGGTGGAACTGTGCCTGTCTCTCCATTCCCACAGCCCCCGCAGTGGGAAACGGAAGCTCCTGTGTCTGCGCCATCACGGGCTTTCCTCCGATCCGGCACAGCGCTTTTGCCTCTTTCTCCAGCTTTTCCCGATCCGCAAGTGAATAGACAAAGGAGGTTTTTTCCTCAAAGTCACAGTCTATGGAGCCGCAAAGCTCATAATACCTTTCCACCGCTCCTTGCTGGGCTTCCAGATAGAGTCCCGCCTTCTCTTCCCCCACTGTCCGGATTAGCCTGTCATAGATAAGGCCGTGCTGGGCCGTGATCTTGGCCGTGGTCCTTCCTGTGTTTCCCCCGCAGATTCTCCCGCCCTCCGCAAGCAGATAATCCACACCTTCCCTCTGCAGGAGGCAGGCGCACAGAATCCCCGCAAGCCCTCCTCCAATGATCAGCACATCCGTCCTTACGCTTCCCTCCAATGCCCGGAACCGGGGCAGCTCCACATTCTGCCTCCAAATAGAATCCATAAAAATTACCGCCTCCTGCGCTCAAGTATTTTTCATACTTATTCTGCGCCTTTGGCGGTAATTTATTCTCTGCCTCAATGATTGGTCCTTACAGCTTTCCTACCAGCTTTGCCAGCTCCTCCCAGGTATTCTCATCCGGTGCCGACTTGATGGAAACCACATCTGGAAGAACCGTGACCTCCTTCATTCCCTCCAGAGCCTGTCTCATGCATTTTGCGGCCATGGGAGCCCAGGTCCCGTTCTCCATAAGCGCAACCGTTCTCTTCTGATATGCCTTGCTCTTAAGATGAGCCAGGAAATCCTCCATACAGGGGAAAAGCCCGCCGTCATAGGTAGCGCTTGCAAGCAGCATCCTGTCATAGCGGAATGCGCCCTCCACCGCCTCCGACATGTCGTCTCTTGCAAGGTCGTAGATCTCCACCTTCTCTCCCTTTTCCGCAAGGAGCTCTGCGGCCCTTCTCGCCGCCTTTGCCGTGTGTCCGTGAATGGAAGCGTAGGCAACCAGAACGCCTTTATCCTCCGGCCTGTAGCTGCTCCAGATATCGTATTTCTCAAGATAATATCCGAGATTCTGATTCAGGACGGGGCCATGCAGGGGACAGATAATCCCGATGTCCAGTGCACCGGCCTTTTTCAGGAGCGTCTGCACCATGGCTCCGTACTTTCCCACGATGTTCACGTAGTAGCGCCTTGCCTCGCACGCCCAGTCCTCAGGCAGGCAGTCGGTGCCGAAGGTGCCAAAGCCGTCCGCGGAGAAAAGGATTCTGTCTGTCCTTTCATAGGACACCATGACCTCCGGCCAGTGAACCATAGGAGCCATAAAAAACTGCAGACTGTGTTTTCCAAGAGTCAGCACCTCGCCCTCCGCAACCGTCACCTTGCGGATCCGCTCCCTCCATTGGGGAAAGAACTGTGAGAGAAACTGGAAGGTCTTGGCGTTTCCCACCACCTCCGTCTCCGGATAGGCCTCCAGAAATGCGTCCACGCTGCCCGCATGATCCGGCTCCACATGGGAGATCACCAGAAAATCCGGCTTCGCTGCTCCGAGAATCCCCCGCAGCTTCTCTATCCATTCCCCTGTTTTTCTTCCGTCCACCGTATCCATCACGGCTATCTTCTCATCAAAAATCACATAAGAATTGTAGGTCACACCGTCGGGCACTTCATATTGAGATTCAAAAAGCTCGATCTCATTGTCCTCCACACCCGCATACACTACATCTTTTGTAACATTCATGTCAATTACGCCCCTTTCTGAACAATTTCCTTATTTATGATAATAAAAAAGAAGGAAAAAGTCAATCAGTGCGTCAGCATACTCTCGATAAAGATCCCATACCCCCTGGTGGAATCCTGCACCAGCACATGGGTTACGGCTCCTATAATTTTTCCGTTCTGGATAATCGGACTTCCGCTCATCCCCTGCACGATTCCGCCCGTTGCACACAGAAGCTTTTCATCCGTTATTTTCAGCACAATCCCTCGGTTTATATTATCATTATCCAGATTGATATCTATGATTTCCACATCATAAGCCTCCGTACCCTCCCCCAGGGAGCAGATGATCTGGGCCGGTCCCTTCTCTATTTCCTGTTTGAGACCGATAGGCAGATAGTCATACCTGGTTTCTGACGCAGTTTCAGCCGAGCAGAATCCGAAAATTCCCCTGGGCGTATTTTCCGTGATGGATCCCATGACATTCCTGTCGTCATATTCGATAAAGCCTGTGAGTTCTCCGGGAGAGCCGTTACTGCCCCTGGTGATTCCGATAATCTCCGTGTGATACAGGGTGCCGCTTCCCAGCATCATAAGCGTACTGGTATCCACGTCATTGATCCCGTGTCCCAGTGCGCCAAAGCATCCTCTCTCGTCAATATAGGTCATGGTTCCGACTCCCTGTGCGTTGTCCCTGACCCAGATTCCCACCTTATATTCCCCCGTCTGGTTCATCTGGGGCTTTAGCATCACCTCGAATACCGCATCTCCCCTGCGGACCTTAAAGACCACCTCCTGGCCCTCCAGATGGCTGATTTTCTCTATCAGCTGCTTTTTGCCCGTGATCTTTTCATCATTCATTTCCAGAATATAGTCTCCCGCCTTCAGGATATATTTTGCGGGATGGCAGGTCTGTCCGTCCTCACCCTCAAACTCGCCGATCCCCACCACCAGCACCCCCTGTGTCTTTACATAGATGCCGATCGGGATCCCCGCCGGCTTCAGGCGGACATCCTGTATCACCTCCACATCCACGTCCTTAAGGGGAATGACTCCAAACAGCTTTACCTGAAGCTTGTAAGTATCAATCTGGTTTGCCCTCACGGTGACCGGAGCACTGAAATCAATCTCAATGCTTTTGTTTTCCAGAGGGTTTTTGGCCTGTCCGCTCGCTTCCACGGCATCCCGGTACAGCCGGCCCGATGCCGGAATGTTGATGTTCAGCTCCTGTTCCACTCCGGCCTTCACCATGATGGTGGAGGGGATGCTTTTCCACATATAAAAGTAAAAAGAAAGCAGGGTGGCCAGCGAACCGCCAAATAGCAATACATATAAAATTTTCCTGTAAACAGCCACTTTATGTGATCCGGCTTCTTCTAATTGGTTCAAGTTTTCACATCCTTTACGTAAACTAAAAGAGACATACAGACCGCATGTCCCTTTTAGTATGTGAAAAACTCTTTATTTTAATTTTCCAAATGTTTCTATTGCTTTGATTTTCCGGCAAGCTCCTTCATCTCCCTGGCATTGGTGAGCACGGCCTCCGTCACGCTCCCGCTTCCCAACAGCCTTGCAAGCTCATTCAGGCTTTGCTCCTCGGAGAGCGTCTCTATCCCCGTCACCGTCCGCTCCTTCTTCACCTTCTTTTCAATCAGGTAATGAGAGTCCGCCATTGCCGCTATCTGCGGAAGGTGGGTGATGCAGATAATCTGATGGTTTCCGGAGAGCCGCCCCAGCTTTTCCGCAACCTTCCAGGCGGTCTTTCCGCTGATTCCCGTGTCGATCTCGTCAAAAATAAGCGTATCGGTTCCGTCCTCGTCCGCCAGCACGCTCTTGAACGCCAGCATGATTCGGGAAAGCTCACCGCCGCTGGCCACCTGCTGCAAGGGCTTTTTCGTCTCGCCCGGATTCGTTGAAATCAGAAATTCAATTTTATCGTACCCATCCTCCGAAATCTTATCCTCCTGCGGCGTGACTTCAATGGAAAAATCCACGTCTATGAAATTCAGATCCACCATTGCCGAGGTAAGCTTTTTGGAAAGCTTTGCCGCGGCCTTGGTGCGCAGCGCGGAAATCTCCTGACACAGGAAAAGCATCTGCTCCTCTTCCTTCCGAAGCTTTTCTTCCAGCTCGTTTCGATATGTCTCATAGCTCTCGAGCTGCAGGAGACGCTGCTGCTTCTCTTCCAGAAGGCTCAGAATCTCCTCTATGGAGGCACCGTATTTATTTTTGAGATGATTCAGAATGTCGAGACGCTCCTGTGTCTTGGCAAATTCTTCCTCATCAAATTCCAGGCTCTCCATATAATCGGCAGCAGAACGGTTAAAGTCGCCAAGGAGTCCGTCGAGATCCATAAGCTGGGAAAGAAGCTGCTCGAGCTCTCCGTCATAGCCGCTCACTCCTCTCAGCTCCCGGATGGCACGCCCGAGAGCCTCACCGGCACATCCCTCCTCCTCATAGCCTGTCAGTGCGTGGGCAATATAAACCGATTCCCTGATCCTTCTTGCGTTCGACATCTTTCGAAAAATATTTTCAAGCTGCTCGTCCTCGCCGGGGATCAGAGACGCCGCCTGGATCTCGTTCACCTCAAAAGAGAGCAGATCCATCTCTCTTGCCCTGCCGCTCTCGTCAAGACAGTTAGTCTCAAACTCCTCCTGGAGCTGTCTGTACTCCCTGTAAAGCAGTCTCTGCCGGTTTTTCTTTTCCTCCATCCGGCTTCCCGCATAGCCGTCCAGCAGCTCCCGGTGCCTGGATACCCGCAGCAGGGACTGATGCTCATGCTGTCCGTACATATCCAGAAGATATCCGGAGAGGAGCTTCAGCTGACTCATGCTCACACTCTCCCCGTTTATCCTGCAGACGCTTCTTGCCGGCATTACCTTCCTTTGAAGGATCAGAGTGCCGTCTTCTTCCAGAGGTAGTTCCATATCTGAAAGTACTTTTTGCTGTGCCTCATTCAGGGAAAATACCAGCTCAACCAAGGCGTACTCCGCACCTGTCCTGATATATTCCTTATCCGCCTTGGCTCCCAGCGCCAGATTGATAGAACCGATAATAATGGATTTACCCGCTCCCGTCTCTCCCGTCAGTATATTGAGCCCCCGGCCGAAATCAACCTCCGCCTCATCGATCAGGGCCAAATTTTTCACGTGTAAGCTTTCAAGCATTCCTATTCCTCCAATACGCTTCGGATCTTTTCCATTACGGTTTCCGTATCCTCCACAGTCCGAACCGCCATCATAATCGTGTCGTCCCCTGCTATGGAACCCACGATTTCCTTCAGCTTCATGGCATCTATAGCGGCCGCGACAGCCATTGCCATTCCGGATACGGTCTTTACCACCAGAATATTCTGCGCCATATCCATGGAGACAAAGCCGTCCTTCAGAACCCGGATATACTTGTCGCTCAGATAGTGGTCGCTGTGAACCAGCACCGTATAACGCTGCCTTCCCTCCCCGGTAGGAATTTTGGACAGCTTGAGCTCCCGGATATCCCGGGAAACCGTGGCCTGAGTCACCTGGCAGCCCGCTTCCCTGAGACGGTCCGCCAGCTCCTCCTGGGTTTCAATCTCATATCTCTCAACCAGTTCCTTTATTTTCTGATGTCTGCTCTTCTTCATTTCCTTTCCATCCTGTAACGCGCTTATTTTCCATCCAGCATTTTTCTGTTCAAAATTTCCAGAAAGCTTACCCTGTTCAGCTTCACGATCCCCGTGGTCTTGTCGGATCTGCGTATCACGATCCTATCGCCCGTTCGAAGCGTGACCCTGTGGCTTCCGTCAAAGATAGCCTCCACCTCCTGCCTGCTCCCGTCATGCCCCGTCTCGATCAAAATAGTTATCTCGTCCTCGGGTGAGAGCACAATGCTTCTGTGCTGCATGGAGTGCGGACAGATCGGTGTAGCCACCATAAGCTGCGCCTTGGGATCCACCACCGGGCCTCCCGCGGAAAGATTATAGCCGGTGGAACCGGTCGGCGTAGCCACGATGATTCCGTCGGCGCTGTATCTGTGCAGAAACTGCCCGTTAACGCTGATGGCAAAGGTAATGATCTGCAGGGAGCCCTTTCTGGTGATGACAATGTCATTCAGCGCCCTGGCATTATCCATCTCACCATCTTCCCCCGGACGATAACAGCAGCCGTAAAGCATCATTCTGTTTTCGATCTCGTATTCGCCCGCAAGAAGCTTTGAAAAGGCTTCCTCCATGTCATCCTTGTTAACCTCAGCAAGAAACCCCAGGGTTCCCAGGTTTATTCCCAGAAAGGGGACGGATAGGTCGGCCAGGTCGGCGGCAGCCTGCAGGAGCGTTCCGTCCCCTCCAAGCACAAGCACACAGTCCACATCCTCCTTCAGCATATTACTGTCGGTGTAAATCTTTCCCCGCTTCTCGCGGACCTGCTCCCGGATACTGCATTTCTTACCGCACTTTAACAGATAGTCCCGGATTCGGTATGTAATCTCAAAGTCCGGATCCTTCGTTTCGTTGGTTATGATATAAAAATGCTCCATTATGAATCTCCCGCTTTCAGTTCCGCATGGGCAAGAGTCACCGTCCGGGATATGATATTCCGCATCTCATCTGATGAAGAATATCCTCTCTTTTCCTCTGTAATATTCTTCAGTTCCTTTTCCGCTTCGGCTTCCGTGACAGACACGGTTTCAAGCGCCCGCCCGGAAGACTTTTCAAGGTGCAGCAGATATTCAATGTTTCCCTCAGGGCCCTTGACAGGTGAAAAATCCAGATGGAGGATTTCAAACCCGATAAAATCCGCAAAATCCATCACCTTTCCTATTACCTCCCGGTGAACGAGAGGATCCTTCACCACGCCCTTTTTTCCGACCTTTTCCCTTCCCGCCTCAAACTGCGGCTTGATCAGGCAGACCATCTGTCCCCTATCCTCCAGCAGCTCCCTTGCGGGCAGCAGAATTTTGGTCAGGGAAATAAAGGAAACATCTACGGACGCAAAGGATAGCATATCCTCAATATCTCCCGGCTTCATATATCGGAAATTTGTTTTTTCCATACACACGACCCTGTCGTCACTGCGCAGCTTCCAGTCCAGCTGCCCATGTCCCACGTCCACGGAATAAACCTTCCTGGCTCCGTTTTGCAGCATACAGTCTGTAAATCCTCCCGTGGATGCCCCGATATCCATACAGATTCTGTCTGTCAGGACAAGCTCAAACTGCTTCACCGCCTTCTCGAGCTTTAAGCCTCCACGGCTCACATACGGCAGTGTGCTGCCCCTCACCTCAAGCTTTACCCTGTCAGGGTTAAAGGCGGTTCCCGCTTTATCTTCGCGCTGGCCGTCCACAAAGACATTTCCCGCCATGATAATGGCTCTGGCCTTTTCCCGAGAGGCCGCATACCCTTCCTTAACCAGTAATATGTCCAATCGTTCTTTCATAAGCTGTTCCAATTCTGTCTGCAATCCCTGCTGCGTCAATCCCGATTTCCTTTTTCAGCTGCTCCACGTTTCCATGCTCCACATACTCGTCCGGAATCGCCACCTGCAGCATCCGGCACTGTGTATGAAGGCTGTCAAGATAAGCCCTTACCTTTTCCCCGTAGCCGCCGCTTGCCACATTTTCCTCCATTGTGACCACAAGCCTGTGGTTCCTGGCCGCATAGGCCACCGCATTCTCGTCTATGGGCTTCACAAACCTGGCGTTGATGAGACTGCTTGGATATCCCATGGTGGAAAGTCTCTCTCTCACCTCCACGGCTGTCTTCACCATGCTTCCCACCGCCAAAAGGCAGATCCCGCTTTCAAGGTACAGCGCCTCCGCCTTTCCCAGCTCTATGGGAGCCCGGTACTGCGCAAGCCCCGCATACGCCTCGCCCCTGGGATAACGGATGGCCGCGGGTTTCCCCAGCTGAAGGGCGAATTTCATCATATCGGAAAGCTCCCACTTGTTTTTTGGAGCCATTATATGCATGTTGGGAATGGAGGAAAGATAGGACAGATCAAAAATTCCCTGATGTGTCTCCCCGTCGCTTCCCACAAGCCCCGCCCGGTCAACGGCAAACACCACCGGCAGGTTCTGAATACACACGTCATGGAGAATCTGGTCATAGGCCCTTTGCAGGAAGGAGGAATAGACCGCAACCACCGGCTTTAACCCCCCGGCCGCAAGTCCGGCCGCAAAGGTAACCGCATGCTCCTCCGCTATTCCCACGTCAAAGAAACGGTCAGGATACATGTTGCGGAACCGCTTAAGGCCTGTCCCGTCCGGCATGGCAGCCGTAATGGCAGCCACCTTTTCATCCCTGGCTCCCAGCTTGGTCATAACCGTGGAAAAGATATCCGTATAGTTGGCCACCGTCCTTGGCCTGGACGGAATTCCGGTCTCGATGTCAAAGGGCTCCGCCCCGTGGAATCTGGCCGGGTGGCGCTCCGCCGGCTCATAGCCCTTGCCCTTCTGTGTGATCACATGGACAATCACCGCATTCCGCACTCGCTTTGCCTCCTGGAACATCCGCAGCATGGCCGGAATATTGTGGCCGTCCACAGGTCCCAGATAGGTGATTCCCATATCCTCAAAGAACATTCCGGGCACCACCAGATGCTTGAAGCTGCTCTTGGCCTTCCGGATGCCCTCCACCACCTTGCCGCCATACCTAGGCATATCCTTCAGGGTGTTGTAAACCCCCTCCTTGATATCCAGATAAGCGTCCGCCGTGCGGATATTGTTCAGATATTTCGACACTCCTCCCACATTTTCGGAGATGGACATGTTATTGTCATTCAGCACAATGATAAAGTTTGTTTCCAGCTTTGCGGCATTGTTCAGCGCCTCATAGGCCATCCCTCCCGTGAGGGAGCCGTCCCCGATCACGGAGATGACGCTGTGCTTCGCACCCTGAAGCTCTCTTGCCATCACCAGGCCAAGCCCTGCGGAGATGGAGGTCGAGCTGTGGCCTGTGTCAAAGCAGTCGCAGTCGCTCTCCTTGCGCTTGGGAAAGCCGCTCATGCCTCCGTATTTGCGGAGCATCTCAAAGCCTTCCCGCCGCCCGGTGAGCAGCTTGTGAGTGTAGGACTGGTGCCCCACATCCCAGATGATCTTGTCTTCCGGCAGGTTGAAGGAAAGATGCAGAGCCATGGTAAGCTCCACCGCCCCCAGATTGGAGCCCAGATGCCCTCCTGTTTTGGATATTTTTTGAATAAGGAACTGACGGATTTCCTCTGCCAGGGCCGGATAATCCTCCGGAGCCGTACTTTTGATATCATTGGCCTGATTGATATTTTCGAGCAGCATATTCATACCCTCTTTTCTTAGGTTGTCCCATCTACTTTTCTCTGTTGATCAGTGACCTCACGAGTTCACACAGAAATTCATTTTTATACTCAAAGGAATTCAGAATTCCGAGTGCTTCCTCCGAAAGCCTTCTTACCTCTTCCTTCGCTTTCTCAATTCCGTTCATGGTCACATATGTGAGCTTATGGTTCTTCTCATCGCTCCCCACCGGCTTGCCAAGAATCTCCGTGGTGCTGGTGACATCCAGAATATCATCCTGAATCTGAAAGGCAATTCCGATGTTTGCCGCCGCCTTTTCCATCCGGTCCACGGCTTCCTTTGATGCGCCCGCAAGAACCGCCCCGATCATCATGGCCGCCTGGATCAGCGCCGCCGTCTTCTTCTCGTGAATAAACAAGACAAGCTCCTGTGTCATCTCTCTCTCTCCGCTTTCCGCCTCGATATCCGCAGTCTGCCCGCCTATCATTCCAAAGATTCCCGCCTTGTTCCCCAGGATCTGCAGCGCCTGTGCGATACGGCCGGATGCGGCAAAATCGGATGCAAACCGAAAGGCTCCCGCCGCCGTCTCAAAGGCGAGATTCAAAAGGCCGTCCCCGGCAAGAACCGCCATTCCCTCTCCGTATTCCACCCAGGTGGTTTTGCGTCCTCTGCGGTATTCGTCATTATCCATGGCCGGCAGGTCGTCATGCACCAGGGAATAATTGTGTATCATCTCCAGGGCCGCCATAAAGGGCTCGATCACCTCCGTGCTGCCGCCAAAGAGCCGGAAGCTCTCCTCCATGAGCATGGGGCGCAGCCTCTTGCCCTTTGAGCGCACGCTGTAGCTCATGGCCTCCATCAATGTCTTCTGGAAACCCTCCTGCCGCGGAAGGTATTTCTCGATAACCGCCTCTATTCTCTCCGTTTTCCGCTTCTGTTCTTCCCTAAAATTCATTCAGCTCACCATTTCCGTTTAAAACAAGTACCTTTTTTTCTACAGAATCAATCGTTTCACTGCACTTTTTCAAAAGCTCCATTCCCTTTTGATACTCTTTAAAGGAATCCTCCAGGGAGATATCATCCCGCTCGAGCTTTGCAACCGTCTCCTCAAGCTTTGCAAAAGCCTCCTCCAGATTGAAGCCTTCCTCCTTCTGTTCCATAATTATTCCTTTCCCGTAACCGTGGCCGCAAGCCTTCCGTTTCTGACATGGATCAGAAGCCCGTCGCCCACCTGTACCTGATTTACGTCCCTCACCGTCCTGCCGCTCTCATCCGAAACATAGGAAAACCCCTGGTTCAGCTTGTCGAGAGGGGACAGCCCTTTCAATTTCTCTATATAAATTTCCAGCATATGGCGCTTTCTTTTTACCTGGCCGCTCATGGCGTTTTCCATCCACTCCTCCATGTTCATAAGCCATGTTTTCTTCTCCCGCACCTTTCCCAGGGGAGAATTCATTTTGAGCCTTGCCTCAAAAGCCTTCCAATGCATTCTGTTCCATTCGATTTTATTCTTCATCAGCCTCTCAAGGGCCGTCCTGTTTTCCGCAAGCCTTCCGAGAAACTGCGACAGGTCAAACACCGCAAGCTCTGCGGCTGCAGAGGGCGTGGGAGCTCTCAGGTCCGCCACATAATCTATAATTGTGGTATCCGTCTCATGTCCCACCGCGGAGATTACCGGAACGCCGCAGTCAAAGACCGCCTGCGCCACACATTCCTCGTTAAAGGCCCACAGATCCTCGATGGAGCCGCCGCCTCTGCCCACGATCATCACATCCACTCCCGCCGCTTCCAGAGCGTGAATTCCGTTTATAATGCTGGGAGCCGCCCCCTCCCCCTGGACAAGAGCCGGATAGAGGATCAGCTGCACGTAAGGATTGCGGCGTGACGCTATATTGATAATATCCCGCACCGCCGCACCGGTAGGCGCCGTCACGATTCCGATTCTGCGGCTGTAAGCGGGAATCGGCTTTTTGTATTCCGGCGCAAACATTCCAAGCTCCTCCAGCTCCCTCTTTAACCGTTCGAAACGCTCATAGAGAGCTCCTGCGCCGTCCTGCTGAATACTCTTTGCATACAGCTGGTACTTCCCGTCGCGCTCATAAACGTCAACGGTTCCCTGAACCACCACCTGCATGCCCTCAACCATCCGAAATGCAAGACCGGAACGGTTCCCCGCAAACATCACGCAGGAAATCGTTCCTTTCATATCCTTTAATGTAAAATAAATATGTCCCGACGTATGATACTTGCAGTTGCTGACCTCTCCCTTTACGGCCAGGCCCTGCAGCAGAAAGTCCTGGGAAAACATATTCTTTATATATGAATTTACCTGACCTACGGTATATACATTCTGCATCTTAAATTACCCTATGCAAATTTAGCCAGCACGCCGTTTATAAATGCGGGCGAAGAGTCCTGCCCATATTTTTTGGCAAGCTCCACGGCCTCATTGATGGCAACGCCGGTAGGAATTTCCGCATCAAAGAGAACCTCGTACACGGCAAGCCGCAAAATAGCCAGATCCACCTTGCCCATACGGCCTGTATCCCAGCCCTTGACTCTCTCGTTGAGCACCCTGTCAATCTGCTCCAGCCTGTCCAAAATCCTGTTAAACTTCTCAGTGATATAGGCGGTATCGGCCACGTCCGCCTGATTCTCCTCCTCCTCAAAGAAGAGTTCGGTCTGCGCCTCCATCTCTTCCCTTGGATTGAACTCAATACGGAACAACAGCTTAAAAATCTGCTCCCTCAGTTCTCTTCTGCTCATGGATATCTCCCTGCCTGTTTTCTCCTCAGTTCTTTACCATATTGACACCGGCAATACGGATATTCACATCCGTAACCTCAAGCCCGGTCATGTTCTCAATCGTGGACTTCACCTTCTCCTGCACCTTCTGGGAAACAGCGGGAATATTATAGCCGTATTCCACAATCAGATTCAGGTCAGCCCTTACGCTCTTTCCGATCATTTCGACCTTAACGCCCTTCGCCAGATTCTTTACACCCATCTTGCTCATCAGCTCATTGCTTATATTTCCCGCCATGGATGCCACTCCCTTAACCTCAGTAGCCGCAAGCCCGGCAATCACCGCTACCACGTCATCGGCAATCTTAACCGTACCCAGTTCGTCGTTTTCCTGTAATACATAAGTGTTCTGTTCTACTGATTTTTCCATGATAAACGTCCTTTCTTATTTGTACCGTAAGGATATAGTTAACTATCTTTTAATAATACCAAAAAACAGAGTATTTGCATAGTCCCAATAGAAATACATTTCCCCGCATTTTACAGCCAGAAGCTCAGGCTCATCTGCTCCTTGTTATCCGCATAGGAAACCGTGTTCTCCCCGTTCTCAAGATACCGGAAAATCTCCTGCTCCTCGATCAGATACCGGATCATCTCCTCATAGACATCCTCCCCGCCGCACTTTAAGGTGATATAGGTGCTGTCCTCTTCATAAGCCCGGGCAAAGAGGCTTTCCAGCTTCTCCTTGTCCAGCTCCTCGAAGTACTTGCCCTCCCTCACATAATAATTGTCCGACATATCCTCGCACAGCGGGATTGCAGCCCCCGCATCAATGGTGTGCGTCTTTGAGAGCTGTTCGGTCGTCACGCACAGATAGTCATAATTAATGGGCGGTATGCTCTCCTTAGACTGCTCCCCGTCGCTCTCGATCATCTGATAAGAGGCATCGCCCCAGGTGGTATCCACAAAATAGAAGCTGCCGTTTATCCGGACCAGGTTCCAGGCATGTCCCTCCCCATTAAGCACGTGCCCCATCACCAGGGAGGCCTCCACTCCCGCCCTTTGAAGCAGATACTGCATGGCCTTGGCATATCCCTGGCAGACGCTTCTTCCGTGGATAAAAACCGAGCAGATATTCTGATTGTCGGGTGCCTTGGCATCATACTCCGTCTTTTCTATGATATATTCATAGATATACTTTACTTTCTCGTAGTCGTCCATATCCTCCCGGATTCCCTGAAGGCATGTCCCCACATACTGCTCAATCTTCTCCCGTCTCTCCCCGGCCTGCTCCCTGTCCATGTGGTATGTGCCGGAGAAGGTAATTTTTTTCACCTGGTCGGCCAGCGAATATCTGGTAAAGGTATATCCCTCCACGTAGAAGATTTCAGGATGATCGTTCAGCACAAACTGAAATACCCTCTCGATCATCCCGTCGTCCAGACAGGATAAAGCCACATCGCTCTCAAAATTCAGGAGTATATTGAGGATTTCCGCATAGACCGTCTGCTCCCTGTCGTCAAGCTGCTCGAAGTAAAATTTCCCCAGCTGCTTTGTCTTGAGAATCTCCGTGATCTGAGGCGTTGTCCCCGACAGGCTCTGTATCTCCTGCGCCGGACCGTCCGCCATTGCGGTGGGAGCTGCTTCCATCCAGTCTCCCGCAAGGCTCCTGCAGCCGGAAAGAAGCAGTGCCGTCATTAAGATTAACAGTATCTGTTTTATTCTCATTTAATCCCTTCCAAACTCTGAAAGCTCCAGTCCGGGGTTCCTGTCCAGCGTCATTCCTATACTCCAGGAATTGATGAACAGGAGAAGAGGATTCCCTTTCAGATCTTTAATTTTCTTCATGTCGGAAGTGCCTGTCAGCTTCGTAAGGTCAATCTCCCTGTTCTCAATCCACCGGATATGCTCATAGGGGAGCGGTTCCAGCTTAATCTCCACATTATACTCGTTTTCCAGACGGTATTTCAAAACATCAAACTGCAGGACACCAACGACGCCAACGATGATTTCCTCCATTCCCGTATTGAATTCCTGGAAAATCTGGATCGCGCCCTCCTGGGCAATCTGTGTAATTCCCTTTACAAACTGCTTCCTCTTCATGGTATCCATCTGCCTGACCCTTGCGAAATGCTCCGGCGCGAAGGTAGGGATTCCCTCATATCTGAACTGATCCCTGGGCATACACAGCGTGTCCCCGATGGAAAAAACACCGGGATCAAACACGCCGATGATGTCTCCGGCATAGGCCTCCTCCAGAATCTTCCTCTCACTCGCCATAATCTGCTGAGGCTGGGAGAGGCGCATAATCTTGCCCCCCTGCACGTGCTTTACCTCCATGCTGGCCTCATATTTGCCGGAACAGATGCGCATGAAGGCGATCCTGTCCCTGTGCGCCTTGTTCATATTAGCCTGAATCTTGAAGACAAACGCCGAAAAATCATTCTCCCCGGGCATGACAGGACCCATGTCCGACTTCCGGGGCAGAGGCGTTGTGGTCATCTCAAGGAAATGCTGCAGAAAGAACTCCACGCCAAAGTTGGTCAGGGCCGAGCCGAAAAATACAGGTGTCAGCTCTCCGGCCTGTACCAGCTCGAGATCAAACTCCGCACTGGCACCGTCCAGAAGCTCAATCTCCTCCTCAAGAAGCCCTAAGGCCTCCTCTCCCACCGCATCCAGAAGCTCTTCCCTGTTCCGGACGGGGATCCGCAGGCTCTCTCCTTCCTTTGTTCCCTTCTCCGTGTCGGAAAAGGTGATGACACACTCCTCATCCCTGTCATACACTCCCTTAAATCTCTTGCCGGAACCGATAGGCCAGTTAACCGGACAGGTGGCAATTCCCAGTTCCTTCTCAATCTCGTCCAGAAGCTCAAAGGTATCGTTGGCATCCCTGTCCATCTTGTTGATAAAGGTAAATATGGGTATTCTGCGCATCACACAGACCTTGAACAGCTTTCTGGTCTGCGCCTCCACACCCTTTGAGGCATCAATCACCATGACTGCGGAATCCGCCGCCATCAGCGTCCGGTAGGTGTCCTCCGAGAAGTCCTGATGTCCGGGCGTATCCAGAATATTGATGCAGTACCCTCCATACTCGAACTGCAGAACCGAAGATGTAACGGAGATTCCCCTTTCCTTCTCGATTTCCATCCAGTCGGAAACCGCATGCCTGGCGGTAGCCTTTCCCTTTACGCTTCCCGCCAGATTGATGGCTCCTCCGTACAGCAGGAATTTCTCCGTCAGTGTTGTCTTTCCCGCATCCGGATGAGATATGATGGCAAAGGTCCGTCTTCTGTTTATTTCTTTTTCAATGCTTTCCACGTATTTTTCCTCCAAGCAGTCCAAATGTATTTTAAACCGGCGTGCCGGCAGTCTCTCCCGGCACATTCAGATATTTTAACACAGTTGCCCCTATATCCGCAAAGGTTTCTCTCGTGCCGAGATTTACGGGCGCAACATTCCTCCCGTACATAAGGAAGGGTGTGTATTCCCTGGAATGATCCGTGGAGGCAAGATAGCCGGGATCACAGCCGTGGTCTGCGGTGATCATGAGAATATCATCCTGCCCAAGTCCCGCCATCAGCTCCGGCAGAGCCTGATCAAACTCCGTAAGGGCCCTTCCGTATCCCTCTATATCATTTCTGTGCCCGTAGAGCATGTCATAGTCCACCAGATTTACGAAGCACAGCCCGTCAAAGTCCTGCTTCATATATTCCAGGGTCTTCAAAATCCCCTCGTCGTTTCCTTTGGTATAAACATAGGAGGTGATTCCCCGTCCCGCAAAGATGTCCTTAATCTTTCCCACGCCGATCACGTCTTTTCCCGCTCTCTTTAAATGATCCAGCATGGTGTCCGCAGGCGGTTCCAGAGAAAAATCATGACGGCGGGGCGTCCGGGTA
Organism: uncultured Lachnospiraceae bacterium; assembly: GCA_910586025.1. Lineage (GTDB taxonomy): Bacteria > Bacillota > Clostridia > Lachnospirales > Lachnospiraceae > Suilimivivens. Next base: position 49,917 of record CAJUIO010000002.1, on the reverse strand, counting down.
TAATTCCCGCTCTCCCCGATAAAGGGCCTTGCAATGACTCTTCCCACGCTGTGCCTTCCCGAGAGAATCTCTCGCGCGATACCGCAGTATTGATACAGGGTTTCCACAGGAACCACCTCCTCGTGGGCCGCAATCTGAAAGACGCTGTCCGCCGAGGTGTAAACAATCAGCTTTCCCGTTCTTACGTGCTCGTCACCGAACTCCTTTATGACCTCCGTTCCCGAATAGGGCGCATTACACAAAACATCTCTTCCCGTCCTCTTCCTGAAGGGCTCAAGCACCTCCTCCGGAAATCCGTCGGGATATACCGGAAGCGGCTCCCGGGAAATGATCCCGGCAATCTCCCAGTGCCCTATAGTAGTATCTTTCCCCCTGGAAGCCTCCTTCATTCTGCCGTAGGAGGCAAGAGGCTTTTCCACGCCCTTTTTCCAGTCGATTCCGTCAATATTGAACAGACCCAGTTTTTCCATATTTGTCAATCGGAACCGGGAGCTTCGGGAGGCTGAACGGAGTGTGTTGCACCCTGCATCGCCGAATTCCGCCGCATCCTCCATGGCTCCGATTCCCACGCTGTCAAGTACGATCAAAAATATTCTTCTTTTCATTCCGGTGTTCCTTTCGCTTTGTTGTTGTCTCTTGTATTCTACCACATATTACTCCTGCGCAATAGTGCTGATTACAATATTTTCAGCCTCAATCCCGGTCTTGCGTATCACGATATCCTCGATCTGCGCTCTCTGGGCCTCCGTCAGATCCACGGTGTTAACCACCACATCCACCATTCCGTCGGTGATGCTCACCACCACGTCCTCAAATCCCTTGGCCTCCAGAAGGATCTCCGCAGCCGTTTCCTTCTCCGCGATATCAGTGAGTGCGATCATCCCGTCAACCGCTTCCTGCTTCTGCTCCTCGCTGATATTTACATTGTTGATGATCTCCATCAGCGTTTCCTTATTCTTTGCCCTGACCTGCTCCTTCATGAGCTTGGCTCCGGAGAGAGTATCCAGGCTGGAGGACGAGGTGAACACCGCCTCTCCGGGAGCCTCGGAATCGGAGATCTGCTCCTCAATTGATTCCTCCGAATTCTGGGCCATCATCTCCTCCATGGTTTCCTCAAGATAATTTTCCTGCTCCGTGATCACCTCGGAATCCAGGCTCTCGATATCCGAAAGCTCGGCCTGCTCCAGGTCCTCGTCGGAAATCTCAAACAGCGCCGCCACGTCTGCGGCATCTTCCGTCATCTGCGCCTCGTTTACCGCCACCGCCGAATCCGCTCCTGTGGTCATAATCTCCTCCTGTGTAATCCTGCTGCCCGCAAAGTTCAGGTAGCCTGCCACTGCAATCATGATTGCGAGTGCCGTGATCATAATCTGATTCTTTTTCACCATATTCTTCAAGTCCGCATCTCCTTTATTTTGAACTCATTGTGATTACTTTAATTTTATGAGCTTCAATTCCGAATAATGCCTGAATTGCCTCCGTAATATTTTTATTTACCCTCTGGTTCCCTCCGCCCTGGGCACAGACCACGACCCCCTCCACCCGGGGCGAAAGAATCTGCTTTACATAAGGAGACGAGCCTCCGCCCGCACCACTTGCGTATACGGTCTCTCCGGATCTGGCAAACTGCTTTGAGATACGGCTTCCCCCCTCCGAATCCTCCTCCTCGGAAGAATCCTGCTGTGAGGATATATCCTTCTCCACAACAGCCTCACCGGAGGAGTGCAGGGTAATCATGACCTTCACCCGGCCGGCCCCCTCCATACAGGAAAGAAGCTCTTCCAGTGTCCTCTCAAGGGAATTCCTGTAGACGGCAAGCTCATCCCCGTTGGAAAGCCGCTCCTGCCAGATGCCGCCCGCATCCGCCTGTGTCTTCTCCTCTGATAACCCTATTATACCTTCATTACTGTCCAATATACCGGACTTTGAAGGTTCTTTTCCGTTTTCCGCCCCACCGGCCGGCCAGGCAATCACAAGCAGCAGAATCCCCACCAAGAAAATGACAAGAAAATTTTCCTTTTTCAGCTTCCTGAAATCCAGCGCCTTTCCGATCACATTTTTTCCTTCCTTTTCCTGCAGCCTTTCCTCCATCCGTCCGCCTCCCTTCCGCTTTTATTCCATTTTTATCCTGATCCGCTCCGGCTCCATCCCAAGTATCCTTCCGTAATGCTCCGCGAGAGCCTTCGCCTCCCCGGTCTGCGCTTTGCTCTCCCCAACCGTGATTTTGTCAATCCGGATTTGTCCGTCCCTCCCGCTCCCGTCCGAAACGGTAATCACAAGCTCCTGTGCCTCCCGTCCGGGTGCGCAGGCAAAAGCTGCGCCGCACGCCGTATACCCCTCAAGAGGCTCCGCATTCAGCTTCCCGAGAAGCTCCCTTTCGATCGTCGCCTCAAGCCTCTCCGTTCCCTCATGGTCCTTTGGAAGCTCCGCACCGGAAAAGCTCTGAAAATCCGGCATTTCCTCCAGAATCCTCTGCCACTGCTGCCCGTCAACGAGAACAAGCAGCGGCTGCGCCATTTTGGCGATCATTATGATCCCGATGATGATCTTCACATATTTCACATAAGATTCACCGGGGACAAAATACAGAACCGCCTGCGCAATTACAATAAAGATCCCGACTTCCCTGATGACCTGTATCATTTCCCCCTCCTTCCTATTTCACCGTGTACGCCACCACTCCGATAATAATCACGAAAAAGGCCGCCGAGGTAAAGACGCAGCGCAGGAGAAGGAAGCATCCCTCCCCCACGCGGTCCGCACAGCCTGAGATCCTCTTGTCGCTGATGATCCCGGTGACGGCCGCTCCCAGCTTGACAAGCCAGGCCACGGTCAGAATCCTCACAAGCGGCATTGCGCAGGCTGCAAGAAGCAGCACCAGCATAAGCACTCCCAGACTGTTCTTGATCAGCACCGCAGAGCCGATCACCAGCTCCGTGATCCCCTCCGCCACGCCTCCCACCCCGGGGATTGCGGATACCGCTTTGCGGAAAGCGGAGATTTTCAGTTTGTCCACCACAGGAAGGATCACGGCCTGTACCATGCTGAAGCCGGTGATCATTCCCATAACCACTTTAAGGGCCGTGACAATCGCCTTTTTGACGAAGTCAAGGAGCAGAGTCAGCCTCTCCTCCGCCCAGATGCCGTTTAAGAGCGCAAGAATCACATAGCTGTACACAAAGGGAACCAGGACCGCAAGAAGAAAGCTCTCAATAAAATAAGCGCCGAGCAGCAGCATCTGATAGTAAAACACGGCTGTGGCGCTTCCCGCCGAGGCTCCGACCGCCATAATCCAGGTGGGAATAAACAGCTTTACAAAAAGCACGATATTCTCTATGGTTTCCACCGCCGTTGCCGAGACAGACACAAAAGCCCTGGTCAGCACCGCCATCAGGAAGAGATAGAGAAAGTAAAATCCCACCTGGGAAATCTGTCCGCCCGCAAAAATATCCGAAAAATTGGAAAAAAGAGAGGAGACCACGCCAATCACCAGAATACAGATGATGATCTCCTTCATCCCGGATATCTCGTTCCGGATCCCCTCCTTTACGCCTCCCGCCAGGGTGGAAAACGCTTCCGTCACCCTGCCCTCCAGTATCTGGGAGAAAAGCCGGTTCATGTCCAGACTGTAATCCGGAAAAAGATCCGCAAAGCCCTCCTCGATTTCCCGCAGGTCTAAGTCCTCCATCTGCTGCCAGATAAACTCATCCGCCTCCGTTTCCAGGACGGTTCCATCCTCCCTTTGGGTATCTGTCCCGGCCTGAACGGGCAGCGCCGTTCCAAGCAGACACAAAAGAAGGACAAAACCGCCTGCCAGCCTTTTTCTTCCTCTTCTCATTAAGCCGCCTCCCTCTACCTGGTGATGGCACTGATATTCTCAATGATCGCCGTAAGCACTGGCATTCCCATGAAAAGAACCGTGAGCTTTCCGAAGATCTCGATCTGCCCGGCCACAGCCGCATAACCCGCATCCTTACAGATGGAGGAACTGAATTCACAGATATAGGTGATTCCCACCGCCTTGAAGAGAAGGCGGAAATAGGAATCTCCCGCCGTGATATAGCCGGTAAGCGCCTCCATGCGTCTGAGAATCTGGAACAGCCCGTCCAGGGAAAAGGAAAAAATCAGTATACTCACCGCAAGCCCCATATACAGGCTGATCTCCGGCTTTACCGTCTTAAACTGCAAAGCCACCATCACTCCCGCTATTCCCAGAATTCCTATCTTTAAAATTTCCATTCGATTCCTCCTTTACAGACGGAACAGATCCTGAATCATCACAAAAAGATCATAAATGTAAGGCAGTATCCATGTAAGCACCAGAATCAGCCCCGCAAGACTGATCAGAAAGGCGTGCTCCTCCCTCCCGCTGTGTTTTAAAATCTGACTCAAAATAGTAACCAGTATTCCTACTGCGGCAATCCTAAAAATCAGGCTTATTTCCATGGTTCCTCCCTCACCCTTACAGCAAAATGACGATCAGAAAGATGCCTGCTGCGATTCCAAGGCTCATGATTACTTTATTCCGGCTTTTTTCCTCTTTCTCCATCTGTACAATCCAGCGCTCTGTCTCCCGGATGTATCTCTCAAAGGCCTTCGCTTGTCCCTCTCTCTCGAATACGCCCACACATTCGGGAAATCCCAGCACCAACTCTCCGATTTCCCCGCCAAGCGAAGCCTCCCGAAGACACCTGCCCATCTCCCTGCTCCAGACCGCCTCAAGGCTTTCTCCCCTCTCCGGCTCCATGGCCCCCGCAATGCGCCGCAGCCCTTCCCCAAGAACCGGCGCAAGCCTTCCCGATATCCTCATGAGCACCTCCGGCATGGGAACCCCCAGATAACTGATTTCCGTCTGAAACAGCCGGAACATATGCTGAATCTCCTTTATGTAAAAAAGCTTCCTTTTCCTCTCATTACAAAGACAGCAGGAAAATCCCGCCGTTCCCGTAAGAAGCAGCGCCGCCCCCACAAGCCTAAGCATAAATTTCCGCTCCCCCTCTTCCCCTTACCAGAAGAAGCGCACATTTACCGTCACGCTTTCCCAGAAAGGCGAACCGTTCAAAAACAGCGCCGTCCAGCCCTCTGCTCGTCACATCCGCCATAGACTCCCCGTGCATGGTGGCAATCAGACCACAGCCGCACTGCAGCGCCTGCAGGATCGCCTCCCTGTCCCCGGCACCGCCAACCTCGTCCACCGCAATCACCTCCGGCGCCATGGACCGCACCAGCATCATGATTCCCTGGTCCTTTGGACAGGCATCCAAAAGATCCGTCCGTATCCCCAGATCATTGGTCGGCATCCCCATATAAGAGCCCCCGATTTCCGATCTCTCGTCCACAACTCCCACCTGCTTCCCCGCAGCCCATCTGCTCCCGTTTGATATCTGACGGATCAGATCCCGCAGCATGGTGGTCTTCCCGCAGCCCGGAGGAGAGATGATGAGCGTGTGGAGCAGCCTCCCGTTCTCGTGGATCAGAGGCATTAAAAGATCGGCAGCCCCGCATATCTCATGGGAAATTCTGATATTCATGCACCGGATATATTTCATGTTCCTGATCCTTCCGTCCTCTCCGAGAAGCACCTGTCCCGCAATTCCCACCCTGTGTCCGCCCGGAACCGTAAGAAATCCCTGGCGGATGTCCTCCTCGTGGGCATATCTGGAATAACTGCAAAGATGGTTCAGGATCTGCTCCATCTCGCCGGGAGTCATGTACCAGCAGCTCCCGCCCATAATCCTGGTCAACTCTCCCCGGACCGTCACAAAGAATTCCCTGCCGCCGCACAGCGCCCTCACCGGGCCGCCCGCCTGCAGTCGTATCTCCTGAAGTTCGTCCATCTTTGACGCTGTCTGAACAAATCTCTCCCTGATACGGTTTGGAAAAATATTCAGAATCTGATTCTCTTTCACGCACATACCCTTCCTCCTTGTACAACCCTTTATCTCAATATATGACCAAAACCGGAAGATATTCCGCAAACTTTCTTTTATCACCATTCACGCGCCGCGATCCGGGATCTTCAGCGCAAAGAAAAAGCAGGCGTTTCCGGATGATTTCTCATCCGGAAACGCCTGCCGTATTTTACTGTCCGCTTTTATTTCTGTGCCACATCCTTCATGGAGAAGCTCATTCTGCCCATCTTGTCCTTTCCGAGGCAGACAACCGTTACCTTGTCGCCCAGAGTCAGCACATCCTCCACTCGGTTGATTCTCTCTCTCGCAATCTTGGAGATGTGAACCATCCCCTCCTTGCCGGGTGCAAATTCAACAAAGGCTCCGAACTCCTTGATGCTCACCACGATGCCCTGGAAAATCTGTCCCTCCTGATAATCCGTCACGATGGTCTTAATATATTCCACAGCCTTGTCCATCATAGCCGCCTCCGTACCGCACACGGAAACCTTACCGTCATCCGTGATATCAATCTTCACGCCGGTACGCGCAATGATCTCGTTGATGGTCTTGCCTCTCTGTCCCACCACGTCACCGATCTTCTCGGGATCAATCTGTACGGAAATGATCTTGGGCGCATAGGGGCCGACCTCCGGACGGGGCTCCGCAATGGCGGGCTTCATGCAGGTATCCATGATGAAAAGACGTGCCTCGCGGCATCTTGCGATAGCGCCCTCCACAATAGCCCTTGTGAGACCATGGATCTTGATATCCATCTGGATCGCCGTGATTCCCTGAGTGGTACCCGTCACCTTGAAATCCATGTCTCCGAAGAAATCCTCCAGACCCTGGATATCGGTGAGAAGCACATAATCATCATCCACATCCCCGGTAACCAGACCGCAGGAAATACCTGCCACCATCTTCTTGATGGGAACGCCCGCCGCCATCAGGGACATACAGGACGCACAGGTGGAAGCCATGGATGTGGAACCGTTTGACTCAAAGGTCTCGGACACGGTACGGATCGCATAGGGGAATTCCTCCTCCGAGGGAAGCACGGGAATCAGAGCCCTCTCAGCCAGTGCGCCGTGACCGATCTCCCTTCTTCCGGGACCTCTCGAAACCTTGGTCTCACCCACGGAATAGGAAGGGAAATTATAGTGATGCATATAACGCTTGCTCACTTCGTTCTCGTCTAATCCGTCTATTCTCTGCTGATCGGAAAGAGGAGCCAGTGTACATACGTTGCAGATCTGTGTCTGCCCCCTGGTAAACATGGCGGATCCATGCACCCTGGGAATAATGTCAACTTCAGCCGCAAGAGGACGGATCTGTGTGATCTCACGTCCGTCAGGGCGTTTGTGATCCTTCAGGATCATCTTGCGGACCGTCTTCTTCTCATACTGATAAATCGCCTCGCCAAGAAGGCCAAGCCACTCCTCGTTTTCCGCAAAAGCTTCTTCCAGCTTTGCGGTAATTACCCTGATATTCTCCTCGCGGACCTGCTTCTCATCCGTGAAAACAGCTTTCTCCATCTCTTCCGGAGGCACGATATCCCTGATTGCGGCAAAAAGCTCTTCGGGAACCGCACAGCTTGTATACCCATGCTTTGGCTTTCCCGTCTCTTCCACAATTTTATCAATGAAGTCGATGATGGTCTGATTGATCTCGTGAGCCTTGTAGATCGCCCCGATCATAATATCCTCGGGAATTTCATTCGCACCCGCCTCAATCATGATCACCTTTTCCCTGGTGGATGCCACGGTCAGGTTCAGATCCCCGATCTTCCACTGCTCCTGGGAGGGATTGATCACCAGCTCGCCGTCGATCATACCCACCTGGGTCATGGCGCAGGGGCCGTCAAAGGGGATGTCGGAAATGCAGGTGGCAATTGCCGCACCCAGCATGGCTACCAGCTCCGGACGGCACTCCGGGTCAACACTCATGACCATATTGTTGAGCGTCACGTCATTTCTGTAATCCTTGGGGAACAGGGGACGCATGGGACGGTCGATCACGCGGCTGGTCAGAACCGCATTCTCGCTTGCCTTTCCCTCTCTCTTGTTAAAGCCGCCGGGGATCTTTCCCACCGCATACAGCTTCTCCTCATATTCCACGCTGAGCGGGAAAAAGTCGATTCCCTCTCTTGGTTTTTCGGATGCCGTGGCCGTGGATAATACCGTGGTATCTCCATAATGCATGAAGGCGCATCCGCTTGCCTGCTTGCCGACACGGTCAATATCCACCGTCAAGGTGCGGCCTGCCAGCTCCATTTTAAAAGTCTTGTACATATTCTTCTCCTTTTCGTTTAAAAGGCGGAGGAACCGAATTCCTTCGGCATACTCCGCCCATGCTGGTTTCCTGATCCTATTTCCTAAGTCCCAGTCTCTCGATCAAAGTACGGTATCTTGTAATATCCTTCTTCTTAAGATAATCGAGAAGTCCGCGTCTTTGACCAACCATCTTAAACATACCTCTTCTGGAATGGTTGTCCTTGGGATGCTGCTTTAAATGCTCTGTAAGCTCCTGAATCCTTGCTGTCAGTACTGCGACCTGTACCTCCGGTGAACCCGTGTCGTTTTCACAGGTAGCATACTCTTTCATGATCGCTGTTTTCTTTTCCTTTGAAATCATTGATTTCTCCTCCTTTATATTAGACCGCCAAAAGCCAAGCCCCGGTTGGAGAGTCCAAGGTCTGAGCCATGGCTGAACTCATGCTTATCAATGATAGCACAGTTTCCCGCACATGTAAAGCATAAAATGAAGCCTCACACCCTAATCCTGGAGGATCCGCACCATCTTCGCAGGAGTCCTGTAATTATAGGAAGAAATCTTGATTCCCGTCTTGGGGCTGCTCGCATGAATCACCTGTCCGCCTCCGATATAGATCGCCACATGGTTGATCACGCCGCCCTTGGCGTAAAACACAAGATCTCCGGGCTGAAGCTGGGATGCCTGAATGCTTGTCCCGCTGTTAGCCTGCGCCCTGGACGAGTGAGGAAGGCTCACTCCGTATTTTTTGAACACGCTGAGTACGAATCCCGAGCAGTCCGCTCCCTTGGTCAGGCTGACCCCGCCCCACACATAGGGATTGCCAAGAAACTGCTTCGCATACTGACAAAGATCCACTCTCACATCGGATACGCCCTGTCCGTAAAGGAGCTCCGTCATGGTGATCGCCGTGGGAAGATCGGACTTCACCTCCACATAATCGCCGGACACGAAAACCTCATCATCATCCAGATAAACCTTGATCCAGCCGCTGTCCAGAAATTCCGCAATCTCAAGCTCCTCCCCCTGGGCCACCTGGGTGACGATCTGCGATTCAAGACTGGGGGTCTCCCTGATATTCAGCGCATTGGCGGAGGATACCGCTATGGTTCTCGCCACTTCTTTTCCCTTCTGCTCCGCGCCGAAGCCGGAAAGCAGATATTCTTCCTTCACATAACCCTCCACCTTGCCGGACTTTATGTAGGCCCAGCCCTGGTCGGAGCTGATAATTTCACAGGCCGCGTTCTTGGGAAGCTTGCCCACAAGAGAGGCGCTCTCGTCGGGCTCCTTGCGGATATTCAGGTTATTCTCCTCCACGTTGCAGATTCCCAGATCCGTGTAGCCCCATCTGGCTCCTTCCGCCGCTCTGGCAATATTCTTATACTCATCCTCTGTCAGGGAATCCGTAAAAATCTCACTCACTCCCGCCGTCAGCAGCTCCTCCGATTCGCTGACAGACTCCTGTATAACCTCAGCCGCCCTTGCGCTTAAGGGTGCGCCGAGCATAGTTCCCGCTGCCAATATACAAATACCGCATATAAATTCTCTCTTCAAAATGTCCCTCCATATATTACGAATTTGTTACAAAATCATTAAGGACATTATAACAGCAGGACATTTTTTTGTCAAATTCAAATTTTATGGAAGTTTCTTCCGGCCCGGATATCTCTCTCCATCTGCTCTCTCAGCTCCGACACATCCCTGAATTTCATCTCGGGACGCCGCAGATGGAGCAGCTCCACCGTGATTTCCCTCCCGTACAAATCTCCCTCGTAATCGTAAAGATACGTCTCGACGCTGAGCGCGGGGGTATCGTTCACCGTGGGCTTTGTCCCGATATTCGTTGTGCCGTACAGGCTCTTTTCCTGAAAGAGCACTCTGGAAAAATAGACTCCGTTCGGGGGAAGCAGCTTGTCCTCGTCCGGATAGAGATTCAGGGTCGGCATTCCAAGCCTTCGGCCCAGCTTTTTTCCCTGCTCCACTGTGCCGCTTACGCTGTAGCTTCTCCCAAGAAGACCGGCGGCGTTTTCCATGCGGCCTCTTAAAACCTCCTCCCGCACACAGGAGGAGCTGATCTCGCGCCCCTCCTGAAAAACCTTGGGAATAATCTCCACCTGACAGCCGTATCCGGGGGCAAGCCTCTCGAGAAGCTCCCTGTTCCCCATTCCCTTATCCCCAAAGGACACATCCTCTCCCGCCGCAAGGTAAACCGTCCTCATCTGGCCGGCCAGAATCCTCCGGACAAACTCCTGCGCGGGGATGGCGGCAGTCTGCTTATTCAGCGGGAACTCAATCAGAATGTCGATTCCAAGACGCTCAAAAAAGCTTCTCTTTTCCCGAAGGGTCGTGAGCTCCTTCTCATTCCTGCCAAAAAAAACGGAAGCGGGAGGGTCAAAGGTAAAGACGGCAGCTCTTTTCCCCTCCTCCTTCTTCCTCAGGATGTGCGACAGTAAAGCCTGATGCCCTCTGTGAATCCCGTCAAACTTTCCAATGGCGGCCGCAGTCTCCTCCCCGATCTGAAATTCCGCCGTACCTCTTATTATCTGCATAAATGAAACAGTCTCTCCTATTCTGGTCTTATTCCTGTTCGCTTATAAAAAGCTTGACAGGACAGTAAAGCTTACTTGCCTCCTCGTACCCGTAGATGCCGTAAAACCTTCCCTCATGGCTGTACATACGCATCCTGCTCTCCCTGACCTGCTCCGCAAGCTGCGATTCCGCAAGCCGGTTTCCGTTCTGCAGGGCCTTTTGGGCACTCTCCTTTGCGGTTGCCGAGGGAAGCTCCTCAAAAAGCCTCTCCACCGGCACCACGGCCTCCATAAGCCTTCCCTGGTCCGCAAGCTCCTGGAGCTGTCCCAGGGTCCGGGAATCCTCTACGGCAAACTCCCCCGCCCTGGACCTTATCAGGGATGCCATTGCCGCACCGCAGCCGAGCCTTTGTCCGATATCATGGCACAGCGTTCTGATATAGGTTCCCTTTGAGCATCTGACCCGGATGGTGAACTCCGGTATATCCTCCTCCAGAATCTCTATCTCGTGTACCGTGACGGGCCTGGGGGAACGCTCCACCTCTTTTCCCTGCCTGGCAAGCTCATACAGCTTTTTGCCGTTAACCTTCAGGGCGGAATACATGGGCGGGATCTGCTGCTGCTCCCCCCTAAAGCCGCAAATCACCTGTGCGGCCCCCTCTGCGCTTACCCGTATCTCCCCCTGAGAGAGCACTTTTCCCGTGAGATCCTGAGTGTCCGTGGTGATTCCAAGACGCAGCCTTGCAATATATTCCTTATCCCTGTCCGTGAGCATGTCGCAGACCTTGGTGGCCGTGCCCAGACAGACAGGAAGAACCCCAACCGCATCCGGGTCAAGGGTTCCTGTATGTCCGATCTTTTTCTGTTTGCAGATTCCCCTCAGCTTCGCCACCACGTCGTGGGAGGTAAAGCCCTTTTCCTTGTAAACATTGATCATTCCGTGGTACATATCTGCCCCTTCTTAAGCTGCTTGTCAATCTGTGCCGACAGGTTGTTCACAATATCGTAAAAGGTTCCCTGCATGGTAACGCCCGCCGCCTTCACATGTCCGCCGCCGCCAAAGAAGGAGGCTACCTCGGCCACGTTCACCGCCCCGCCGGAGCGTAGGCTTACCTTGTATTCCATATTGTCCGTCTGATACATAAAGATGGCGCATTCCACCCCTTTCGTGCTCCGCAGGTGGCTTGCGATTCCCTCAAGATCCTGGGGAGACGCATTGTAAAATGCCAGCGTCTTTTTGTCAACCATACTGACAAGGCACTTTCCGTCCATGAAGAGAATGCTCTCCAAAAGGGCCCTTCCCAGAATCTGGTTCTGGATATATGTCTTTTCGTAAAAGGTCTCGTCAATGATGGACGAAAAATCAAACCCGTAGCCGATCAGCTCCGCAGCAACCCTCAGTGTCTTTGGAGATGTATTGGAATACTGGAATACTCCCGTGTCGTGGATGATTCCTATGTACAGCGCCTTGGCGATATCCGCATCCAGCGCCTCCTTATCCTCTATCACGTCATAGACAAGTTCGCTGGTGGAGCTTGCGTCCGTAACAATATAGTTCACGTCCCCGCTGCCCCTTGCATTGCTGATATGATGATCAATGTTGATCCTCTTTCCCGCAGCGTCAAAGAAGCGCTCCGCCTCCCCCAGTCTTGATTTCTCCGCATCCAGCGCAATAAAAACATCAAATTTTTCCACAGCAGGGACAAAATCAGTGCAAAGCTCCTCAACCTGACTGATACAGGAGAAGATGTCTGCCGGCTTTTCAAGCATCGCCTGCACCCGGGCTCCCGGGCAGGCCTTTTTCAGATAGAGATATAATCCCATAACAGAACCCACACAATCTCCGTCCGGCCTTACATGCCCGCTGATGCCAATGGTCCCTGCCTCTTTCACTTCATCTAAAATATTCATGCCAATCCTCGATTCTTTCCTGTCCCGCAACTCTGGACTCAATTTTCTTCATCACTTTTCACTACATCATCTATCAGTTTGGACATTCTCACACCGTAGGCGATGGATTCGTCCACGATAAAGCGGATCTCGGGTGTGTTCCGCAGATTGATTCTCTTTGCCAGCTGGCTTCTGATATAGCCCTCCGCACTCTGCAGCCCTTCGAGCGTGTCCGCCTTTGCCTCTTCCTCCCCGTAAACGCTGATCCACGCCTTACAGGTCTTAAGATCCGGCGCCACCTCCACGGCCACCACACTGGTCAGGGGGCTGATCCTCGGATCCTTGATCTCCCCCCTTATAATCTCCGCAAGCACTCTTAGAACCTCCCCGTTGATACGGGTATTTTTCATACTGTTTTTTCTCACCTGGGAACCTCCACCATAATATAAGCTTCCACGATATCAAGCTCGTGCATCTGGTCAAAGCCCTCGAACACAAGACCGCACTCAAACCCGGCCCTGACCTCCTTCACGTCGTCCTTGAATCTCTTCAGTGATTTAAGCTGGCCTTCATAAATCTGCTCGCCTTCTCTTGTAATGCGCACCTTACAGTCTCTGTGGAATTCACCGTCAAGCACGTAAGAGCCCGCAATATTTCCAACTGCGGAAGCACGGAAAATCTGTCTTACCTCCGCATGGCCGATTACCTTTTCCTCAAAGACGGGATCGAGCATTCCCTTCATGGCCGCCTCAATATCCTCGATGGCCTGATAGATCACGCGGTAAAGCCTGATATCCACGCCCTCTCTCTCCGCAATGGTCTTTGCCATGGCGTCCGGACGCACATTGAAGCCGATAATGATAGCCGAGGATGCCGACGCAAGCGAGACATCCGATTCGTTGATGGCTCCCACGCCGCCGTGAATGCACTTCACCACGACCTCCTCGTTGGACAGCTTCATGAGGCTCTGCTTCACCGCCTCCACGCTTCCCTGCACATCCGCCTTCACGATAATGTTCAGCTCCTTCAGGTTTCCGGCCTGAATCTGTGTAAACAGATCGTCCAGCGACATCTTTGCCTTGGTCTCTTCCAGCATCTTTTCCTTGTTCTGCGCCAGATACGTTTCCGCATAGGATTTGGCCACCTTGTCGCTCTCATGGGCGATGAAGACCTCTCCTGCGCTTGGCACGTCGGAAAGACCGAGAATTTCAACCGGCGTGGAAGGAAGCGCTTCCTTGACTCTTCTTCCCTTATCGTCGATCATGGCCCTTACCTTGCCGTGGCTTGCCCCTGCCGAAATGAAGTCTCCCACGTGCAGAGTACCCTTCTGTACCAGAACAGTGGCCACGGAACCGCGTCCCTTATCCAGCTCCGCCTCGATCACAAGTCCTCTTGCCCGGCGGTCCGGGTTTGCCTTGAGCTCCAGAATCTCCGCCGTCAGCAGAATGGTTTCCAGAAGAGTCTCGATTCCCTCCCCGGATTTTGCGGATACCGGAACAAACTCCGTGGTTCCGCCCCAGTCCACGGGGATCAGCTCATACTCTGTCATCTCCTGCTTTACCCTGTCAATGTTGGCACCGGGCTTATCGATCTTATTGACTGCAACAATGATCTCGATTCCCGCAGCCTTGGCATGGTTGATTGCCTCAACGGTCTGAGGCATAACGCCGTCGTCCGCGGCAATCACCAGAATCGCAATATCCGTGGAATTCGCTCCCCTCATACGCATGGCGGTAAACGCCTCGTGGCCCGGCGTATCCAGGAACGTAATGCTCTGACCGTTAACATTTACAGTATACGCACCTATGTGCTGCGTAATACCTCCGGCCTCCTTATCCGTGACATTTGTTTTCCGGATAGCGTCCAGAAGGGAGGTCTTACCGTGGTCAACATGGCCCATAACGCAGATGACGGGCGGCCTTTGAAGCATCTTTTCCTCCGAATCCTCCTCTTCCTTGAGGAGCTCCTCGATTATATCGACCTTTACCTCTCTCTCGCAGATAATGTCGTGCTCAATGGCAATATTCTCCGCATCCTCAAAGGAAATCTCCGAGTTCACCGTAACGATCTGTCCCTGAAGGAAAAGCTTTTTGATGATGACCGAGGGCTGCAGCTTCATCTTATCCGCCAGCTCCTTGATGGTCAGGGAATCCGGAAGCGTGATCACCTTGATCTGCTCCTCCACCACGGTCTCCGCCTTCTTCTCCGGCTTGATAAATCTGCCGGCCTTGTTTTTTCCCTTTACCGCTACATCATCCTCTTCGTAGATGAAGTCCTTCTTGGATTTCTTATCGCGCTCCTGATTGTTCCTGCGCTTCTCATCCTCCCTGTGCTTTTCGGTATCCTTAATCGGCGCGTCGGGTATAAAATTCTTATTCTGCCTGTCAGGCCTTTTAAAGCGATTGTCCTGCCCGCCGTTTCCTCTTTCAGGACGGCCGCCACCGCCGCCAGGTCTGCTATTATTCTGATTAGGCCCGCCGCCGCGGAAATCACCCCTGTTATTTGAACCACCTTGGCGATTACCATAAGAAGATCCCCTGGAGTCGTTCCTGCCATTCCTTTGCTCCTGATTGCCGCCAGCATTTCCCTGAGTTCTCTCATTTCTCTGAAACCTTCCCTCTCTTGAAGGCGTTCTCTGCCCCCGGTTCTCCTGACCGCCCTGGGAACCCTGACGGGGCGCTCCCGTGCGCATACTCTGTCCGCTGCGGTTTCCTTCCGGCGCCTTGGCCGCATTTCCTGCCGCGGGCGCTTTCGGTTTGTTTTCTGCGGCAGCGGCATTCGCCGCCGCAAGCGCGGCAGCTGCCGCTGCCGCATCGGCTTCCTTCTTGGCCGCGGCGCTGCGCACTCTCTCGTTTTCCATCCTTCTGGCATTCTGCTTGAAGTCAGGCTTCATGGTGTCCGGAACGGAGGGTGCCGTAAGGGGCCTTATAATCTTGTGAGGCACCTCCTGCTGCCGTCCCTGTCCGGAACGTCCCGTCCCGCCCTGTCCCTGCTGCCTGCGGTTCTGGTTCTGATTCTGGTTCTGATTTTGTCTTCTGTCATTGCTTCCCGACCGGTTACCGGACGAAAAATTACTGTTATGGGGATTGCTGACAAAGATTATTTTCTTTTTCTTCTTCGGCTGCTCCTGACCGGAAGCCTGGCCCTTTTGTGTCTCTTTTCCCATTTCTCTCACGTCTTCCCTGTTTTTTACCGCAGCCCCGCCGTTTCCTGCAGCTGCAGCGTCCGACGGGCTGTCTGTCTTTTTTGCCTCCGCTTTAGGGGCTTTCTGTGACGGCTTCTTCTCCGCTCCTGTCTTTGCCGGACCCTCATTCTCCTTTGCGGGAGCCGGGGCCTTTCCAAAGGCCTTGCGGACAAGCATGGCCGCATCCTCCTCGATACAGCTCTGGGCTGCCTTTACTTCAATTCCTTTATTTTGTAAGAAAGCAATTATCTCTTTGCTCTGCTTATCCAATTCCTTTGCAAGTTCATGTACCTTCAATTTGGCCATTCCATTACCTCCGCCTTATTTTTGACTTTCCAAGTGTCCGATTATGCTCTTCGCCAGGCCACTGTTCAAAACGGCCGCTGACGAGCGCATTTCCTTACCCACCGCCCTTCCAAGCTCCTCCTTTGAAGAGTAAAAATAAATCGGTACGCTGCGGTATTCGCACATGTTGGTAAACATCTTTTTTGTATTGTCCGAAGCGTCCGCTCCCACGATCACAAGCGCCGCTTTTCCGCTTTTTACTGCTTTTTCCGTAGAGAATTCTCCGCTCACCAGATTCCCTCCTCTGGCACACAGTCCCAGAAGTGACAGCACCTTATCCATCTTCCCCATCAAACTCCTTTTCCAGGCTGTCGTAAACCTCACTCGGAATACTTATCTTGAAAGACCTTTCCAGCCCCTTGTTTTTTCTCGCCATGACAAGACATTCCCTGCTCATGCAAAGGTATGCGCCCCTTCCGTTCTTTTTCCCTGTCTTATCAAGTACAACCGCATCCTCCGGTGTCCTCAGAACCCGCATCATTTCCTTTTTGCTCTTCATCTCACCGCATCCGACACATTGTCTAAGCGGAATCTTCTTCGCCATTCGGATACTCCTTTCCTACTCCGGATCCTCTCTGTCAAATTCCGTTTCCTCGTATTCTCCGTCGTATCCTTCCTCCCGATATTCCTCTTCGGAGTATTCCCCGGTCTCTTCCTCCCCGGAATACTCCTCCTCATACTCCCCTTCCTCATATTCCTCGTATTCGTCCTCATAATCCTCATACCGGAAGCCGGGAGCATCCTTTGCCTGTGTCTCACTCTTGATGTCGATCTTGTAGCCTGTCAGCCTTGCCGCCAGCCTTGCGTTCTGTCCTTCCTTGCCGATTGCAAGGGAGAGCTGATAGTCGGGAACCACCACCTTTGCCGTCTTCTCGTCCGGATCCGCAAACACGGCCACGATCTTGGCAGGGGATAAAGCGTTCTGGATCAGGTTGCCCGGGTTATCATCCCAGTTGATAATGTCGATCTTCTCTCCCCGAAGCTCCTCCACAATGGAATTGACCCTGGCGCCGTTCAGTCCCACGCAGGCTCCCACCGCGTCCACATTGGGATTCATGGAGCGGACCGCCATCTTGGTTCTGCTTCCCGCTTCCCTCGCAATGCTCATGATCTCCACGGTTCCGTCCTTGATCTCCGTCACTTCCGCCTCAAACAGTCTCTTAACCAGCTCGGGATGGGTCCGGCTCACCAGAATTCTGGGGCCCTTTGGCGTATTCTTCACCTCGAGAATATAAACCTTGATTCTCTCCGTCGGCTTGAAGGTCTCGCTCTTTACCTGCTCGCTCTCATTCAGGATTCCGTCCGCCTTGCCCAGGTTAATGCTGATGTTTCTTCCGAGATAACGCTGTACAATCCCGGTGACCACATCCTTTTCCTTCTCAAAATACTGGTTGTAGATGACGCTTCTCTCTTCCTCCCGGATCTTCTGCAGTATCACGTTCTTGGCGTTCTGGGTCGCGATCCGTCCGAATTCCTTGGACTTGATCTCCACGTGGATGATCTCCCCAAGCTCCGCGTCAGATTTGATCTTAACCGCGTCCTCAAGGGTGATCTGAAGGCAGTCGTCCTCCACCTCCTCCACGATTTCCTTCTCCGCATAGCACAGAAAATCACAGCTTTCCCTGTCAATCTCCACTTTAATATTGTCAGACTTGCCAAAATGATTCTTACATGCCGTGATCAAAGAATTCTCAATCGCTTCAAAAAGAGTTTCCTTGCTGATCTCCTTCTCCTTCTCCAGAATATCAAGTGCTTCCATTAATTCCCTGTTCATTTTTCCTTTATCCCTTTCCGCCCCAATTTGATTTTGCGGGCAAATCCTTTCCCTTATGGATTAAATGCCAGCCTTACGGCGGCAACGTCGCTTCTTGCGAATACCAGCTCCTTCTCTCCGTCCTCCAAAAGGAGTGTTATGGTTTTCTCATCGAAGGCCTTCAGGATCCCCTCAAATTCCTTACTTCCCAAAACCGGTCTGTAGGTCTTTACCTCCACCTTCTCCATAAGGCTCCCCGCAAAGTGCTTATCCTTCTTAAGCAGTCTTCCCAGTCCCGGGCTGCTGACCTCGAGAATATAGGCATCCTCCACGAAGTCCTCCTGGTCCAGCGCATCGGAAAGCGCCCTGCTCACCGCCTCGCAGTCGTTAATGGTAACGCCGCCCTGCTTGTCGATATAGGCCCGAAGATACCAGTCACTCCCCTCCTTCACATATTCGATATCATAGATTTCCACATGATTCGCCTCAGCTATCGGAAGAAGGAGTTTTTCTGTTTTCGCCTCATAGATTTCACGTTTTGACATTCCTTCACCTCTTATCTAACCAAAAGAGTGGGCTTGCAAGCCCACTCTTTTAGTAATCACTCTATAATCCTTCTGTATTGTAGCACCCTGTCAGGAAAAAAGCAAGGAGTTTTTTTCTTCCTTATAAAGTCTCCACATCAAAAAGGCCGCAAGCGCGATAAACCCGGCTCCTCCTATCAGTCCCACGGGCGTGGGGCCAAGGAAAACGTTGAAGGGATGCTCCATGGAGGTAAAAAGAACGCCCACCGTGGAGAATCCGTTTATCATGCCGTGTCCCATGACTGCCGGAATGCAGCTTCTCGTCTTTATCGTCACATAGCACAGTATGGTTCCCATCACCACACAGAACACGCACATTGCCAGAATTCCCACAACCGGGAACCCCGGATACCCGATTCCGTAATTATGTCCAAGCGCAATCAGCGGAGCATGCCACAGTCCCCAGATCAGTCCGTTTAAGAGCACCGCGGGAACCACCTTAAACCGCCCAAGGAGCTTGGGAAGCAGATATCCCCTCCATCCCCACTCCTCCCCGAAGCAGTTCACCAGATTGACAAAGGGTGCCATGAGAAATCCCATTATGGTCTGGTTCATGACAATCTGTCTGACCTGTTCGGCCGAATAGGGCTCTGCCGCCACCGCATTGAACGCGGCCTGGGCATAGCCAAGGCTCCCGTCATAGCATCCGGGAAAGAGCATGAAATACAGGGCCGCTCCCAGGATGATCAGGCCTCCGAACAAAGGCCAGACAATTCCGTAATATCTCAGATGTCCCTTGAGATTGATCGTAATATACAGATTTCTTCCCGCAAAGCCCTCTTTGGTGACAAATCTGGTGATAAGCGCCCCGAAGGCCGGCATAAACATGATGCCCGCCACAAGCTTCTGCGCCATCATCGCCTCGTTTACGTCACTGCTTCCCACAAGAGGCGCCACCATGAGTATCTCCACGGCATAGGTGACCGCAAAGGTGATCCCGAGAAAGATCAGGATTCTGTTCCGATCCGCTTTTTTTTCTTCCGGAGTTTCCTCTCTCTTTACTTCCATCTGTCCCTTCTCCTTCCAGGCTTATCTGCCGATACTGTGATACTCCACGCCGGCCTTTTTCATTTCCTCCGGAGAATACAGATTCCTTCCGTCGTAGACCAGCGGTGTGTGCATCTTTTCCTTAAAGGTCTGCGGTGTAAGCTCCTTCATCTCCTTCCACTCCGTAAACACAAAGCAGATATTGGCCCCCCTGAGAGCCTCGCCGGGAGAGGACACATAGTTCATGGTTCCCTTATCCAGAGCCCCTTCCGGGAAAAGCATTCTCGCCCTCTCCTCCCCCTTGGGATCAAAGGCGTAGATATTGGCCCCTCCCGCAAGAAGAAGCCTGATATTGTCGATGGAGGGTGCCTCCCTAAGATCGTCCGTTCCCGCCTTGAAGGTAAGCCCGAGAACCGCCGCCTTCAGCCCGTTAAAGGAGATCATCCTCTCCTTCGCCTTCTCAAACAGCCTTGTCTTCTGGTCGGTGTTCACCGCCACGCAGGCCTCCACGGTACGCAGCTCATATCCGTGCTCCCTCGCCAGGAATTTCAGCGCCTTGGTATCCTTGGGAAAACAGCTTCCGCCAAAACCGATTCCCGCATTCAGAAATCTCGATCCGATCCTCTCATCGTAGCACATGCCCCTGGCCACGTCCGTGATGTCCGCCCCTACCAGCTCGCAGAGGTTTGCGATATCGTTCATATAAGAAATCTTCAGTGCGAGAAAGTCATTGCAGGCATATTTGATCATCTCGGCAGAACGGCGCTTCACGGAAACGATAGGAAGTCCGAAAGGCTCGTAGATCTTCTTAAGTAGCTCCTCCGCCTTGACGCTCTCGGTGCCGATAATGATCCTTGCCGCATGAAGGGTGTCGTGAACCGCCGTTCCCTGGGCCAGGAATTCCGGATTGGAGGCCACCTCCACCTTCACGTCGTGCACCAGGAAATCCCGGATAAACTGCTCAACCTTGTCATTTGTTCCCACAGGAACCGTGGACTTCACCACCACGAGACAGTCCTTCTCCACCGACTCCGCAATCTGCCTTGACACCGTTGCGATATAGTTCAGGTTGGCGCTTCCGTCCGGCATCTCCGGTGTTCCCACTCCGATAAAAATAGCGTCCGCATCCCGGTACGCATCCGCATAATCCGTGGTAAAATGCAGAGTCCCTCTGGCATTGTTTTTCTGCATCAGCTCCTCCAGCCCATCCTCGTAAATAGGAGAAATCCCCTGACGCATCATCTCGATTTTCTCTTCATCCACATCCACACAGGTAACGTCATAGCCCTGCTCCGCAAAGCAGACACCTGCCACCAGTCCCACATAACCGGTTCCTGCCACTGTTATCTTCATTTTCTTCTCTCACCTTTCTTCCCCTGACTGTCAGGGCATGTCATATTTTATCTTATCGTGGACATTGATATCCCTTCCAAGCTGAACCTCGATCAGGCGAAGCTCCGTCCTGGCGATCACCGTATGTCTGCAGCCGGCGTTCATCCGCACCACGTCTCCCGCCCGGATCACCTGCTCTTTCCCGTCAAGTATGGCCTGTCCGCAGCCGGAAATCACCGTCCACACCTCGTCCCGTCTCTCATGACTGTGATAATTCATCCGGTTCCCCTGCTTCAGGGTCACCTTTATGGTCATGCTCTCGTCCTCCACATCCAGCACGAGAAAGCTTCCCCAGGATTTATCGGCAAACATGACCTGCTGGCTGATTTTGTCCACAAAGGGCTTGATATGGCTGGACTGCTCCTTGTCCGATACCAGGATTCCCTCGGCGCTGGCCGAGACCACCACGTCCTTAAGCCCCATGCAAAGAACCGGAACATCCAGCTCGTTGACCACATGGACATTGCGGCACTTTTCGTTGAGAATCGCCTTTCCGATACAGGGATCCTCCATGGCCTCCGTGAGCGTGTTCCAGGTTCCGAGATCCTTCCATTTTCCCTGAAAACGCATAACCTGGATATCGCTCTCCTTCTCCGCCACCGCATAGTCAAAGCTGATCCTGGTCAGAGAATCATACCTGGAGAGCAGATCCTGATAATCCGTAAAATCAATGAGCTCGGCGGCCTTTAAGAGCATATATCCCAGCCGGTAGGCAAAAACGCCGCCGTTCCACAGCGCTCCCTGTCTGATATACTCCTGCGCCGTGCTCACGTCCGGCTTCTCCCTGAAGGTGACCACCCGGCTCACCTCGCTTTTTTCCTCCGGAATCACATAACCGTATTTTTCGCTGGGATAGGTGGGCTCCATTCCCAAAAGCGCCAGATTGGACTCGCCCTTTGCCGCCAGATCCGAGAGCTTCTTTACCGCCTCGAAATAGTCGCGCTCCACATAAGGATCCACCGGGCAGACCACCACCGGCTCCTCCTCCCCGATTCCCAGCACATCCCGCAGATAAGCGCTTGCAAGGGCGATGGCGGGAAAGGTATCTCTCCTGCAGGGCTCCACGCACACGCTGGCCTCCTCGCCGAGCTGGTTGTGGATAGACGAAACCTGGGATTTGGAGGTGGCAATGGTGACAGTGGCTCCGGGATCCACCTCCCGGATCTGACTGTACACCCGCTGCACCATGGATTCAAACTCACCGTCCTGCTTCTTGAAAATCTTGATAAACTGCTTGGACCGGATATCGTTTGACAGAGGCCACAGCCGCTTTCCGCTGCCTCCCGATAATAATATAATGTTCATCTTAATAACCATACCCTTTCGATGCCTGCAGACTTCGGGCCGCAGGCACAAATTTGTTCCTTCTTACTGTCTCCGGTCAAAATAACCGGTATAGCTCACTTTATATTCCCCTTTCGGGAAAAAATAATGATACAGATCCACAAAATAGTCGTCCGTCATGCTGGCCATATAATCCACCACGATATCCTCCGCCTTACATTCCTCATAGGGGAAATCGGAGTAGTACCGCGTAAGGCCCTTAATATAGTTGATATGATGCGTGTAGATCACGGAATTTCTGTCATGCGCCTTCATCTCCCCGAGAAGCCTTCGGTAAACCAGCTCAAACATGGGATGGATCTGCTTATGATACACCTCCTCCAGCTTCCGGTTCCCATAGATTCTCTCGTAGTTTTCCTTCTTGCCGCCCTTAAAGGCCTGGAAATACTCGTCGTCCATCCTGAGGTAATCTCTGCCGTAGCTGTTCTCAAGGATATTGACCGTCATGTTATTAATGATCTCCGCATTGGTGCTTCCTATACTCTGGCCGGTACCGGAAGAAGTCTCCTCGTACAGCCCCAGCTTTATGGCATCCTGCCTGTCCTTCCCGAGATAGGCGATGATGTCCGACACTCTGACCACACAGCCCTCCAAAGTGGCGGGAATCAGTTCCTTCACCGCGCCCCTGCGGATGTAGCAGTCGCTCATCTTTTTATCGAAGGACGGAAAATCCGAATATTTCACAGGACGGTATTCCTTAAGCTCCAGCTCCCCGTTGTGACAGATAATCCCGTCCAGCGTCTGCACGCTCAGATTCAGCGGGAAAATGGTGTCAAGAACCCTGGCGCTGTGGATATTATGATTAAAATATCTGCCCGTGCTCTCAAAATACAGCTCTCCCAGCATCCGCTCCCCCGCATGGCCAAAGGGCGTGTGCCCGATGTCATGTCCCAGGGCGATGGCCTCGATCAGATCCGTGTTCAGACCAAGAACGCCTCCGATATTTCTGGCAATCCTCGACACCAGCTGAACATGCTGGGATCGGCGCGAAATATCGTCGTTCTTATATAAGGAAAAAACCTGAGTCTTGTCCGCATATCTGTTATAGTACGGAATATGCATGATCTTCTCGGAATCTCTCACAAAGGCAGGACGCCAGAGATTGGCCCTGTCATGGTTCATCTTCCTCCGGACCACGTCCTCGTCCCGGAAGGCGAAGGGGTTTACCCAGTGCTTTTTCCTGTCCTCCCGGATCCTCTCCTGCAGTTCTTCTGATAAATTATCGTATTTTGGCATGAATCTCCTCCTTCATGCTCTGTTGTCTTGCACAGATTACAGCGTCAATATAAAAGAGTATAACAGAAAAAAAGCTGTCTATCAATGAAAGACAGCCCTTTTTTTATTCTATTATCCTTCCACGATCAGATATCTTCCATCACCCACGTCAAACACTTCATCAGCCTCCAGGATATCATCGCCCTCCATGCCTTCCATATCTATGCCTTCCTCCTCGAAGTAATCCCATACTTCGTCTACAGAATTAACAACGACTGCAAAGCACTCTTCCAGAAAATTCTCCGCCTCTTCCAGCGAGGAAACCACATCCTCCTCCGGAAACAGCTTTCCCTGATTTTTCAAAAAGCACCTCAATACAGCATCATCAAATTCATGCATACTTTATTCCTCCTTAACGGTAAATAGATCATTTCTCCTTACTATCATAATGCCTCAAAGGGGCGGCTCAAGTCAATACCTAGAGCAAATTTTTTATTGTTTCATAGACACCCTTTCGGCTGTAATCCGGGCAGATCCTTCCCGCAGCTCTCTTTACCTCCTCCACGGCGCTCTCCACCGCATAGCTCTCGCCTGCGGCGAGCATCATGCCGATGTCATTGTTGTTGTCGCCAAAGGCCATGGTCTCCTCCCTCCCGATTCCAAGGTACTGCTGCAGAAACCGGAGTGCGTTTCCCTTGTCCACGGAGGCGTCCATGAAATCCACCCATTCCTCACCCGCCATGCAGGCCTTCACCTTATCCTTCCAGGCCGGGATAAAGGTGCTCTCACCCAGACTGCGGATACTTCCCTTCCGGTAGACAGCCACCTTGATGATCTGCGCGTCCTCGCTCAGCACGTCCTGAACGCGCCGGAAGGAATTGTGATAGCCATAGGTGATCAGGTCGATGAATTCCTGATTATCACTCTCCACAAGACTTCCCCCGGGCGTGGAGGTTATGGTCTCGCAGCTGCCGTAGTAGGGCCGCAGCATGGTGAGAATCCCCTCGATATGCTCCCTCTTCATGGGCGTGATGGAGATATCCTTCCCCTGATAGCGGATATGGGCCCCGTTCTCCACAATATAGGCGATATCGTCCGCAACCTCCCGGAATACGTTGCGCACACTCTCGTACTGCCTTCCGCTGGCAGCGCAGAAGATTATCCCCTTTTCCTTCAGCCTCCTGACTGCCTGCACCATCTCGGGATACAGATCCGGTGTGGAATCCTTGATCAGAGTGCCGTCAATGTCTGATGCGATCAGTTTTATCATAATATCCGTCCTCACATTTAATCCGCGGCCATAAGGCCGGCTTTTTTCATCTCCTGGCAGAGCCTCCCCAAAGGAAGCCCCACCACATTATAATAGTCGCCCCGAAGTCCCCTGATATGGGATGCGCATTTCCCCTGGATCCCGTAGGCCCCGGCCTTGTCCAGCGGCTCGCCGGTAGCCACATAGCGCTCGATCTCCCGCTCCGTCATGGGGAACATGGCCACGTCCGTTTTCTCATGGAAGGACAGCCGTATGCGGGACGGCGAATCCTCCCGCCCCTGCCATACCAGAGTGACACCGCTGTAGACCTGGTGTGTTCTTCCCTGAAGACGGCCCAGCATGAGGGCGGCTTCCCCGGGATCTTTCGGCTTTCCCATGATTCTTCCGTCAAGAGCTACGATGGTGTCTGCTCCGATCACCAACGCATCCGCCCTCTCCTCCTTCGAAAGCGCATCGAACACCTCCCCGGCCTTGAGGGCGGAGAGCTCCTCCACGATTTCGGCGGGCCGCGTCCCCTTTGTCTGTTCCGAGGCCCCGCTCGGCCTTATCTCGAATTCCATTCCGATCTGGGAAAGCAGCTCCCTGCGTCTCGGGGAAGCGCTGGCTAAAATGATCTTCTTATTGCAGCTATTCATGATGCGTCTCGGGAATAAACGTTCTCTGGCTCACCACCTTCTCTCCCGCTCTGGCAGCCTGTGCCGCCTTACTGCAGAATTCAAGCTGGGCATTGACGATTCCCTTCCCCCTCTTATCCACTTTTTCATAGGTTCCCGCAGCGGTCAGTATGTGGGCCTTCACCGTATCCTGAAGCTGCGTGGAAAGGATATCCATCAGCTTCTCCTGAAGCTTTGGCGTCTCCACGGGAAACAGGATCTCCACGCGCCGCTCCAGATTCCGGGGCATCCAGTCCGCACTTGCGCAGTAATACTCAGGCTTGCCGTCGTTTTCAAAATAAAAGATGCGGCAGTGTTCCAGATAATTGCCCACGATGGAGCGCACCGTTATGTTATCCCCGATCCCGGGAAGCCCTGTCTTCAGGCAGCAGATTCCTCTCACGATCAGCTCCACCTTAACGCCCTTAGAGGCCGCCTCGTAGAGCTCCCTGATGATATCCTTGTCACACAGGCTGTTAACCTTGGCAATGATATGTCCGCCGCGGCCCGCCGCGGCATTTTTCCTCTCTCTCTTAATCAGATACAGGAAACGGTCCTTCAGCCACAGGGGGGCCAGAGAAAGCTTGTTCCAGGAGAGAGGCTCCGAATACCCGGAAAGCATGTTGAACACGGCGGTCGCATCTTCCCCTATGGAGGGAGCGCAGGTGAACAGTCCCACGTCCGTGTACAGCTTCGCCGTGGCATCATTATAATTTCCGGTCCCCAGATGCACATAGCGGCGGATTCCGTCCTCCTCCCTGCGCACCACCAGGGTGATCTTGCTGTGGGTCTTGAGCCCCAAAAGGCCGTAAATCACATGGCAGCCCGCCTTTTCCAGCATCTTGGCCCAGACAATATTGTTCTCCTCGTCAAACCTGGCCTTGAGCTCCACCAGCACGGACACCTGTTTCCCGTTTTCGGCCGCCTGGGCCAGAGCCGCAATGATGGGCGAATTGCCGCTGACGCGGTAGAGCGTCTGCTTGATGGCAAGCACGTTCTCGTCTCTGGCCGCCTGCCGGATGAAATCCACCACCGGCGCAAAGGTCTCGTAGGGGTGGTGGAGCAGGATATCCTCCTTCCTGATCTGCTCAAAGATATCGCAGTCCGGCGGAAAAGCCGGCACCTGCCACGGCCCCGTATAGCCCTTTTCCTTCAGATGGTCAAAGCCGAACAGCCCGTACATCCTCATCAGGAACGTCAGATCCAGGGGACCGTCGATCCTGTAAATATCCTCGTCGCCTATGGAGAGCTCCGTCTTTATGATGTTGAGGAGACGCTTGTCAATCCCCTCCTCCACCTCCAGACGGATGGCCTGGCCCCACTGTCTCTTTTTCAGCTGTTTTTCGATCTCCTTTAACAGATCCTCCGACTCGTCCTCCTCCAGCACAAAGTCCGCATTTCTCATGATACGGAAGGGGCAGGAGCAGACGATATCATAGCTGAGAAAGAGCTTGTGGATGTTTCGCTCAATGATCTCCTCGAGAAGGATGACCGCCTCCCGCTCCTCACGGCCCGCCGGCATGCGCACAATCCTCGGGAGCACGCTGGGAACCTGGACGGTGGCGAATTCCAGCTTCTTATCCCCGTCCTTCTTTCTCACGAGAGCTCCTATGTTGAGCGACTTATTCCGGATCAGGGGAAAGGGTCTCGAGGAATCCACCGCCATGGGGGTGAGAACCGGATACACGTTTTCCTCATAAAATTTGTCCACAAAGTCCGCCTCCCTGGGCGAGAGCTTTTCGTGGCGCTCCACCACCCGGAGGCCGTTTTGCAGAAGCTGCGGAAGCAGCGAACGGTTGTAGATCCCATACTGCTGATCCACCAGCTCATGAGTCGCAGCGTTGACCTCCCGGAGCTGTTCCTCCGGCAGCATTCCCGCAATGTCAGGCTTTTTGTATCCCGCATTCACCATATCCTTCAGTGATGCAACCCTCACCATGAAAAACTCATCCAGATTGGATGCGGTAATGCTGAGGAATTTCAGCCTCTCAAAGAGGAGATTTCCCTTATCCCTGGCCTCGCTCAGCACTCTCTTGTTAAACAGCAGCCAGCTCAGCTCCCTGTTTGTGTAAAAGCCAGGGTCATCATAATTCACTTCACACATAACACTCAACCTCCGATCACACGTCTCTGCCTGATAACGGGACGCACATTATATACTTCCTGGAAAAAGGCGGCCCTTCCGTCAAACAGGCCCTTTTCCAGCGTGATATCCTCGTTGGTATCCACCGTGATCACGAGCCGTCCCTCCTTCAGGGTGATCCGCACATCCTTAAATTTCTGCTTGTGGCTTCTGTCAAGGCCGTTTGCCAGCCGCAGGATGGCGGTCAGCTTTGCAATCACCAGATAGGACTCCCGGTCAAGATCCCGGTACCTTCCCATTTCCTCATAATAATCAAAGTCCAGATGATTGTACTTCACCACGTTGGCCACCACCTCCCTCTCCCTGTGGGACAGCCCGATGATCTCCGTGGCCATGATGATGCTGTAGGAGCACTCTCCCAGATTCGCCATGCTGATATATTTTCCGCAGTCGTGGAGAATGGTGGAGAGCTGCAGAAGAAGCCTCTCCCTCTTTTCCAGCCCGTGGAGCTTCCTGGTGCTGTCAAAAATCCGCAGGGCGATCTGCTCGAGGGTCTCGCTTCTCTTTTTGCTGCCCCGGTATCGCTTGCTGATATTCTGGGCACAGGCAATGATGTCCTGCTCAAAGTTATGGGCGGGCGTGATCATTTTATTCTTTTCCGCGTACTCGTACACGATCCCGTCGCACAGAGTAACTCCCGGGGCCCAGATCAGCTCCGCACCCATAGTCTCCATAATGCGCCGGAGCATCACAAAGGAGATATAGACCATGAGCATGCTTTCCTCCGGCATGTCAAAGTCTTTTGCAAGGCCGGAAAGCCCTTTGGTCTGATAGGATTTTTCCACTCTGTCGATCAGCTCTTTTCCGGCATATCCCCTCATCTCCCCTCCGTTCTTCTTTTTGCGAAGCAGCACGGAGATATAGTCGTCCACCACGATAATATTTTTGATCTCACGGTCCTTCAGATAGAGCTTCTTGTAGACCGCCATCTGGGAATCCACCAGCTCGTCGATGAGAATCTCATATTTTCCCACGCTGGCTTCCATGTGCTGGAGCCGCTCCCGCAGGCGGAGCACCCCGAGCCTCATATTCTGGGTGGAAACCAGAGTATCCTTGTCAAAGAGGGAAATCTGGATGCTGCCGCCGCCGATATCCACAATAGCCGTTCCGTTTTCTATGATTTTCCGGAAGCCCTCCCCCTGAAGGGCGATCGATTTATAATCCAGGAACCGCTGCTCGGAATTGCTCAGCACCTCGATATGAATCCCCGTTCTCACCTCGATCTGATTTAACAGGATCGCCGTGTTCTCGCTCTCCCTGATGGCGCTGGTCCCATAGGCCACATAGTCCGATACCCTATAGGCCTTCATGATATCGGAAAACTCTCCGAGAATCCTGCACAGCTCATCCACCCTGGGAGGGCTGAGCTTTCCGGTGGAATACGTCTCCGTTCCCATATCGATTCCATGCCTGATATGGTCGATCTCCTTCACGCCTCCCGCCTTTGACACCTGGAAAATTTTCATGGCAAGCTCATAGGAGCCCGCATCAATTGCAGCAAACATTTTAAATGACATGTCTCATTCCCTTCCCCTCATTCCTTTTTCCCAAGCAGATAGTCGATAAACTGCTGAGCCGTCCTTCCGGACAGGCCTCCGTGGGAAAGCTCCCACTTGTTCGCTTCCAGCAAAAGCTCCTCCTGCGGCATGGCAATCCCATAGCGCCCGGCCAGGACTCTCACAATATTCTGGAATTCCTTTTTGTCCGGAGAGGCAAAGAAGATCGTGACGCCGAACCGGGATGCCAGGGAAAGCTTCTCCTGTACCGTGTCCGAGGAGTGCAGGTCGTCCCTGCGGTCCTCCTTGTCAGAGAATTTCTCCCTGATGATATGGCGCCTGTTGGAGGTGGCGTAAATCAGCACGTTCTCCGGCTTCTTTTCCAGGCCGCCCTCGATCACCGCCTTTAAGTATTTGTACTCGGTCTCGAAATCCTCAAAGCTCAGATCGTCCATGTAAATAATAAACCTATAATTTCTGTTCTTGATCTGTGTGATCACGTCATTCAGATCCTGAAACTGGTGCTTATAGACTTCTATGATGCGCAGTCCCGCGTCATAATACTCGTTGGCAATCGCCTTGATGCTGGAAGACTTTCCCGTTCCCGCATCCCCGAACAGCAGACAGTTGTTGGCCTTGCGCCCCTCCACAAAGGCCTCGGTGTTTTCAATCAGCTTTTTTTTGGCGATCTCATACCCCACAAGATCGTCCAGATGCACATGGGCGATATTCTGTATGGGCACGATCTGTGCGCCGCCCTTTTTGCGCACCACCCGAAAGGCCTTGTGCAGACCGAACCGTCCCACGCCGTAATCCCTGTAGAACTCTGTCAGGGTGTCCTTCATCTCCTCCGGTGTGCGGTCCCCGGCAAGCTTAACCGCAAGATGACAGATTCGGTCCCGGATCCTGCTGTTGTAGACCCTGCTCCCGCCGTGGCTGTTCTCAAATTCCAGAATCAGGGACAGGCTTTCCCCGCCTTGCAGATTGGCAAGCTTATCCAGATCAAAATCAAAAAACTCCTTAAAGACCGCGATATCATGGAGAACCGCCTGATTGATGGTTCCCTCCACAGCGCCCCGGATCTCGCAGGCCCTGCTGTAGCTGTTCTCATTGTTTACCAGAAGATTGGTCAGATAGCAATGCCACAGATTCCCGTAAAAGCCGTAGCCTCCCGCCATTTCCAGAAGGCCGTGGATACATTCGTGAAGACGCCTTGCGGCCTTTTCTTCATGACACTCCTCTCCCAGATGGTTCATCAGCCATGCCATATGTCGCAGAATACGATCCTCTTTTCCCAAAAAGTTCTTATATACAATCAGTTCCTTCACTCTCATCCCGATGCACTCTCCTTCTCACCGCACGCTTTAGTAATTCCCCAGAATCTTCATATTCCTGGCTTCCTCCCGAAGTCCCCTCAGGGCGTTCTTCACAGAGCTGTCCGAGAGATTGCCGTCAAAATCAATGAAAAACCTGTATTCCCAGTTGCGGTCCTCTATGGGTCTGCTCTCAATCTTATTCATATTCAGGTTGTTATAAATGAAATGGGAGAGCATATGATAGAGGGAGCCGCTCTCATGAGGCACCTCGAAGCAGATGCTGACCTTCTTCGCATCCTTCCGGAATATTTTCTGGTTTGTGACAATGATGAACCGGGTGGAATTGCTGCTGGAATGGTTCACACCCTTCTCAAGCACATGGAGGCCGTAGAGCTTTGCCGCATATTCGCTGGCGATAGCGGCCGCCGTTCCGTCCTTGTCCCCGGCCACCTTCTTTGCGGCAAAGGCATTGTTCTGCATGCTGATCTGCTGCCATGACGGGTGGGCGCTCAGATATCTCGCGGACTGCATCAGCGACTGAGGGTGAGAATAGACTGTGCGGATATCCGAAAGCCCCGTTCCCGGCAGCGCCATGAGGCAGTGCTCGATCTTTATGATCTGCTCTCCCACGATATAATTCTCAAACTCCACCAGAAGGTCATAGATCTCACTGACAATCCCCGCCGTGGAGTTTTCTATGGGAAGAACCGCAAAGTCAGCGCTTCCCTCGTCAATCGCGATCATGGCATCCCGGAAGGTATTCACGTGGAAGCTGTCTATCTCCTCCCCGAAGTACCGGTGCATGGCCGCCTGGGAGTAGGCTCCCTCCGCCCCCTGAAACACCACTCTGGCCCTGCAGGCGTCTAAGGAATCCACTCCGATAAAGGGAAGCTTATTCAGTCCCCCGTGCCGGGAAAGGAGCTGATACTGCAGCTTACGGCTCATGGACATGATCTGCTCAAAAAGCTCCTCCACCCCATGACAGTTGAACTCATTGTGGGTAAGGGACTTCACCTTCCGTATCTTTTCCTCTTCCCTGGCCTTGTCAAAAACCGGCTTTCCCGTCTCGATCTTGTATTTTGCAACGTTTTCACAGACCGCCATTCTCTTTTCATAAAGCTCCACGAGTTTTCCGTCAATCTCGTCAAGCTGTGTGCGAAGCTCCAACAAATCCATAATTTCCAGTCCTTTCCTGATGAATTCTCACTTCATTCTATACCAAACGGATAAGGTTCGCAAGCGGTAAGATTTATCCTTGCAACCTGCCCCCGGATTCATTATAATATTTCTTGTAATGAAAGAGTGAAAATTACATAAACGGAGAGTAAAGCTATGAAATTCAAACTACGATACCTCATAATCGGCCTCGCCGCAGCGGCCTTTTTCACCGTCATGGTCATCATTCCCGCCATCAGCAACCGGGTGCCGTCGAATGATATATCCGTCACCGGGAACACCGGGGGAAATCTGAACAACCAGGGGCTCTTCTGTGAGCAGAACGGCCGGGTCTTTTTTTCCAACGCCTACGACCACGGCTGTATGTACTCCATGAACGCGGATGAGACGGACATGAAAAAGATGATATCCAGCAAGGTCACCAACATTAATGCGGATGACAACTTTGTCTACTACTTTATGGACAGCTCCTCGGGAGGGTCGGGCTTCGGCTACGTCCTGCGCACCTTCGGAATCTACCGCACCAAGCAAAACGGCAAGAGCACGGTCTGCCTCCTTCGGGACGGGTGCACCTCCATGCAGCTTGCGGGCGACTATCTCTACTACCTGAGATACAACAACAAGGATTACAGCAATTTTTATAAGATCAAGACGGATAAGTCGGAAAATATCCTGATCTCCGACGAGCTGATCAACCCGGCGGCCTGCCACAACGGCATCATCTATTACAACGGCACACAGAAGGATCATTATCTGTACGCCTTAGACACCAGGACCGATGCCGTCTCCACCATATATAAAGGCAATCTCTGGTATCCTGTCTACAAGGACGACTATATCTATTATATGGATGTCTCCTCGAACTACAGGCTCTGCCGCTATTCTCTTGTGAGCAATGTGGTGGAGGTGCTGACACCTGACCGTGTGGATGCCTTCAATGTGGGCGGGTCTTATATCTATTACCAGAAGAATGACGCGAAGGAGCCCGCTCTGATGCGGATGCGTCTTGACGGAAGCGAGCCCGAGATCGTGGCAATGGGAAATTACCAGAATATCAATATCACTTCCCAGTATGTCTATTTCAACGAATTCAATAACCCCACGCCCGTGTATCATACGCCGGCGGAAGGTCCTGTTTATGTAGATACCTTTACCGCCGCCGAGCAGGCAGCCGTACAATAACCTTGGCCGGCCTTGCTCCAGGCAGTGTCCCGCTTCGCAAACGAACGAAAAAAAAAGCCATCCGGTTGACCCGGCATGGCTTTTTTCTTTCTGTCTGTGTCTATCTTCTTCCCCGAAGCTTAAACCTCTGGACTGCCACCAGCATTTCCTCGGCCTGGCCGTAAAGTTCCTCGGCGGATGCCGCTGATTTCTCAGCCGTGGAGGCGTTGGTCTGAACAACCTCGGAAATCTGTTCCATTCCAAGCGTCACCTGCTTGATGGACTGCGACTGGGAATCGGCAGCCACGGCAATTCTCTCGATCATCTCCGTGGCATCCTTTGCGCCTACCATGACTCCCATAAGCGCTTTGGTGGTCTCATCGGAAAGAGCCGTTCCCTGATCCACCAGCTTCATGGATTCCTCGATCAGCTGCGTGATATCATGGGCCGCATCCGAGCTCTTGTTTGCAAGGCTTCTCACCTCATCCGCAACCACGGCAAAGCCCTTGCCGGCCTCTCCCGCCCTTGCAGCCTCCACTGCCGCATTCAGCGCCAGGATATTGGTCTGGAAGGATATACTCTCTATCGTCTTGATAATTCCGCCGATCTGGTTGGAGGATCTGGAAATATCCTCCATTGCCGCGGTCATATCCATCATCTTCTCGTTGCAGATCTGCAGCTGGGACGATGCGTCATTGGCGCTGTTTCTGGCCCTGTTTGCGTCTCTCGAGGTGCTTTCCACCTGTCCCGAAATGTCCTGAATGCTTGCGGAAAGCTGCTGTACGGCGGATGCCTGCTCCACGGCTCCGCTTGAGAGTACCTGGGCGTCTGTCGCCATCCTTCTCGATTCCTGAGACACCTGTCTGGCCGTCACGTCGATCTGGGCGAGCGCCTCGTTCAGGGAATCAAGAATTTCCGCCATTGCGTGCTGAATAGGCTGAAACTCTCCCCGGTAGTCGTCGCCGATTGCCTGATCCATGTTGCCCTTTGCCATCTCGGACAGCTTTGCGTTAATATCGTTTATGTATTTTTTCAGTTCTCTCTTGGTCTCAAGGATAGACTGAGTCAGCATGCCGATCTCCGAAGTATCCGGTTCGAGAGTAAACTGCGCCGATAGATTTCCCTGGGAAATCTCCCTCATCTGATCCCGCACCTTGACAACGGGCTTTAACACGCGGAGCCTGATGGTAAGAATACTGATCAGCTGGGAAATACCCACGATCACAAAGGCCAGGATCATTTCCAGGCGGATCAGCTGTGTCTTCTTTGTCAGAACCGCAACCTGCTGGGAGGTTCTGGTATCCAGCGCACCGAGAAACTGCTCCTTCAGGGAATTGATCTTCGTAATGGCGGTGCTGTAATCGGAGCCGTACACATAATCGACAGCATCCTCCCTCTTGCCCGCCTGAACATTTTTCATGGCCTCCTCCTCAAGGGGCACAAGCTCGTTGGATAAAGCAGACATATCGTCAATCATGGCCTGCTCCTCCTGCGTGATCCCGATCTCCTGCAGATTGGCCACGCCGATATCCCGGTTCTTCAGATTGTTGATCTCGTTCCAGTAATTGTCATAATGCTCCTGAATCCCGGTGGCCGCATAGGCTCTCACCTCGTTGGTCAGATAAGCCGAACCGTTCATGAACCTGTTTGCGTTATAGGTCAGTTCAAACCTCTCCTCATGCGCCTGATCCAGCTTTCCGTTTACCACGCCGTAATCAAACAGGGAATATACCAGAAACAGGAGGGCCAGAATAGAGACCCCGTTCAGGATATAGGCCATAAGGGATTGATTGATCGCTTTTTTCATTTCGTTGCATTGACTCCTTTCTCGACATGAGAATTTTCCGAATATAAAGCTATTATTCTTATTTTACAAAAAACAACATCATTTATCAATAGAATTCGTCAAAATGAATATAGGAAAAAGGAACTATATCATTTGCCAAGCTCCTCGTACAGCTGCCGGATGCTTTTTCCCAGAACCGGATGCCTCAGATAAGGGCACAGGCCGGAAAGAGGCTCCAGAACAAACCGCCGGTTGTGCAGATCCGGGTGGGGAACCGTAAGAGACGGGTCATCCGACACAAAGTCCTCAAAGAAGAGAATATCCAGATCCAGAGTCCGGGGTCCCCAGCGGACCGTCCTCACCCGCTCCGCCTCCTCCTCCAGGGACTGCAGAAATCGCAGAAGCTCATCCGGGAAATACAATGTCTCCAGTTCAACGGCCCCGTTCAGGAAGTCCTCCTGCTCCACCCCGCCGTAAGGAGGCGTCACAATCAAATCCGAGCAGCGCAGGCAGCGGATTTTGGGATTCTCCTCCATCCTGCGGACCGCCCTTTCTATATACTCCCTTCGGTTTCCCATATTGGATCCCACGCCAAGATATGCCCTTTTCCACCCTCTGCTTATCTTCACGGAAACACTGGAAAAGGGAAGCCCGATGGGCGCCCTGGGCTTGCAAAGCTCAAGCTCAAGACTCCTGACCAGGGGAAAACGAAGCAGAATCTGCTCCGCCGCATTCTCCGCCGCCGCCTCGATCAGACGGAAGGTGTGCTCCCGCAGGTATTGGTTGATCAGATGAGCCGCCTCCCCATAGTGAGTGGAAAAGGCAAGCTCATCCTCCCTCCCCGCCTTTCTGGTATCCGTATAAAGAACTGCATTGACGAAAAAGGGCTGTCCCTGCGCATTCTCCTGCGCATACACTCCATGCCCCGCATAAATTTCCAGATTGTCAATTCTGATCTCGTCCATAGACTGCTCTCCCTTCTCCCCTAGGCTCCCAGAATCGCCTCAGCCATCCTCACGGCCCGGACATTCTCCCTGACATCATGCACCCTCACAAAGGCGCAGCCGCTCAGCACCGCAAAGACCGTGGTGACAAGCGTACCCTCGAGCCGCTCTGTCACCGGAAGGTCCAAGGTCAGGCCGATCACGGATTTCCTGCTGGTTCCAAGCAGCACGGGATGCCCCAGCTCTCTGAACCGTTCCAGATTCTTTATGACCTCCAGGTTCTGCTCCCGGTTTTTTGCAAAGCCCACGCCGGGATCCAGAATAACTCTGTCTGCGGCAATGCCCGCCTGCAGCGCCGTCCTCAGCGTCCCCCTAAGATCACTGACCACTTCCTCCATAAAGCTTTCATAAACCGCTTCCTTCCGGTTGTGCATCAGACAGCAGGGAATATCCGCCCCGGCTATCACCTCCGCCATATGCGTATCTCCCATAAGGCCCCAGATATCATTGATCATGTCCGCCCCGGCCCTGATTCCTGCGCGCGCCACCCGGCTCTTACAGGTGTCAAGAGAGACGGGAACCTCAAATCTCTCCTTCACCTTCTCAATGACCGGAACCACTCTCCCGATCTCTTCCTCCTCCGAAACCGCCGCATAGCCCGGCCTTGTGGATTCGCCCCCGATATCAAGGATATCCATTCCCTCCCTGACCATCTGCTCCACATGCCAAAGGGCTTTGTCCATGTCGCAAAACCTTCCTCCGTCGGAGAAGGAATCCGGAGTCACATTCAGAATCCCCATCACATAAGTCCTGCCCTTTACGTCAAATTCCCTGCTGCCTATCTTCATGACTTTTCCCACACTTTCCTTATAATTAATGCCTGACGAGCTGCACAAAGGCCTCCCGAAGCTCCTTTTCCCGCGCAAAGCTGCCCCTTGTCGTCATGGTGACGGTCTGGCTTCCGGGCTTTTTCACTCCCCGCATGGTCATGCACATGTGCTCGGCGCTGACCATCACCATCACGCCCTCGGGCCTTAAGCTCTCCATCACCGCATCCGCAATCTGTTCCGTCATGCGCTCCTGAATCTGCGGCCTTCTGGCAAAAACCTCCACGCATCTTGCCAGCTTGCTAAGACCCACCACTCTTTTGGAGGGGACATAGGCGATATGGACCTTTCCGTAGAAGGGGAGAAGATGGTGTTCACAGGTAGAATAAAAGCCGATATCCTTTTCCAGTACCATCCTCCCGCTGTCGGATTCAAAGGTCTTCCCGAGATGCTCCCCGGCATCGCCCGAAAGTCCTCCGTAGATTTCCCCGCACATTCTCGCCACTCTCTCCGGCGTATCCCGCAGTCCCTCCCTGTCCGGATCCTCGCCGATCCCCTCCAAAAAGAGCCTTACCGCTTCCCTGATCTTTTCCTCATTCATTCTCTCACACATCCCCGCATCACTTCTTTTTCTTATTCCTGTTATCCACTGTCTCCATGAGCTTTCCAAGATAGGAAAGAGAACCGAAGGCAATGACAGGCGTTTTTCCTCCCGAGAGCATATATGCGATCTCCACCGCCTCCTCCACGCTGTCAAGAGCCGTCACATCCCCGTGATATTTCATGACCTCGCCTGCAAGCTCATAAGCGGAAAGCCCCCGCTCCCCGGGTGTGGGAACCGTAAGCACCGTCCCGGCCAGAGGGCAGGTCTGCTTTATGACCGCCTCATGATCCTTGTCCCGGAGCATCCCCATAATATAGATCAGCTTCTCCCCCCGGAAATAGAAGCCGAGCGTATCCGCAAGCCTTGCGGCCGCAGCCGCATTGTGGGCTCCGTCCGCAATAAAAAGAGGATTCGTTCCAAGTATCTGGAACCTGCCGGGCCATCTTGCCCCGAGAAGCCCCGCCCGCAGCGCCTTGTCCGTCACCGGATATCCGCACTCCGAAAGAACATCCAGAGCCTCGATGGCGAGGGCCGCATTCTCCGTCTGATAACGACCTGCCAGGGAAATCTCCAGATTCTTCCGCTCCCCGTAGGAAAAAGTCTGCTTTGCCAGCGTGCTCTTTTTCTTTACAAGCGCCTTTAAGTCCGTCACCGTAAGCGACGCGTTTTGCTCCCTGCAGCGCAACCTTATGGCTTCCAGCGCCTCCGGCTCCTGCTGCGAGCTCACGGCCCTGCCCTTTGCCTTGATGATCCCCGACTTGGTCCAGGCAATCTGTGCAAGACTGTTTCCCAGCACGCCCACATGATCCATACTGACCGGAGTAAAAACCGAGACAACAGTGCTTTTTACAATATTGGTGGCATCCAGCTCCCCGCCCATTCCCGTCTCGAGAACCACGATATCGCATTTCTTTTCCTTAAAATATAAAAAGGCAAGGGCTGTCTGCGCCTCGAACAGGGTGGGGTGGGGATACCCCGCCTCCACGAGAGCCCGGCAGGCCGTGCGGATCCTTGTCATTCCCCGGCAGAGCCACGCCCTGGAGATCATTCTTCCTCCTGTCTGAATCGTGTCCCTGTAATCTGCGACAGCCGGGGAGGAATAGCTTCCCACTCGATAACCCTCCTGTGCGAGAACCGCAGAGAGGAAACAAAGCACGGAGCCCTTTCCGTTGGTGCCCGCAATATGCACAAATTTAAGGTCATCCTGAGGATTTTCCAGCCGGGCACACAGTCTTCTCATATTGTCAAGCCCGGGAACCACTCCGTAGGCACGGAGGCTGTCTATATATTCCATGGTCTCCACGAAGGACATTTCTTTTTCTTCCATAGGTATATTTTTCCTTTCACCGTCCATACTGAAAAATATGATGAAAAATTTATGCAGAAACTTTTTAAAATGCGGCCTCGCAGGCTGGTGTATGGAAATCCTTTATACCGCAATGATCGCTCTCAGGAGAAGGCAGCTCTCCTTAAGAGGGCACACCTCCCTGTGGATGTTTCCCATCTACGGAAGCGTCTGCCTCTTTGCCCCGGCCTTCCGGACGCTTCGCTCCCTCCCGCTTCATATACGGGGATCCCTCTACGCCCTCTTTATCTTTGCGGGCGAATATACGAGCGGCCGCCTTCTTACCCTGAGAAAGGTCTGCCCGTGGAATTACGGCCAGAACCCCTGGCATGTCAAAAAGCTGATACGGCTGGATTATTTCCCCCAATGGTTTCTTGCAGGCCTGCTGTTCGAACGCATTCTCACCCAGGGCAAGCACAAAGCGGTATGACACCGGTTCATACCGCCTGCTGCATTATTCCTCCATATCCTCGAACATGGCGGTTCCGATATCCAGGGTACTGACCGTGCGCCGCCTCATCCTGGCCTCCTCCGAGGCTTCCAGAATAAAATCCTTCACTCCTCTGGCGTTTCTGATATGTAACAGCTCAAGCCTGGGATGGGTGGTGTCTCCCGTATAACAGACCACCGTGCCGAGTCCGAACATTCTCTCCATGAGAGAGGAAGTCAGCTCCACATCCTGCACCTTGTACATATAACAGTCATTCTCCGTCTTATTGAAAAAGCCGCTGTCAATCGTGATCATATTGTCTTTTACCGTGTATTTCGTAAAGGTAAAGGGAAGCCCCAGAAAGAGCCACCTCTTTTTTTCCACAAATTCCGATGCCATGCCAAAAACCTCCTTATGCTTAACTCACCTTGATTCTGCTACAAAGTATACTAGATTCCCGGTCATATTGCAAAGTTTTCTTAATACTTTTTTCCCGATTGAAAGAAAGTCCCGACTATGCTATGATAATAAAAATAGTTTTTCGCCTGTTCTCAGGCAGATAGGAGAGTGTAAATGACCGCAAAAGAATGTATCAAAGGACGCAGAAGCATCCGCAAATACAAGGACACGCCCGTAGACCACGCTCTGATCGACGAGATCGTGGAGACGGCTTCCTATTCTCCCAGCTGGAAGCATTCACAGATCGCCCGCTATATTGCGGTGGAGGGTGAGCTGAAGGACCGGATTGCACGGGAATGCACACAGATGTTTCCTCCAAACGGAGCCATTATTGAAAACGCACCCATGCTGATCGTCCTCACCTACATAAAAGGCCGCAGCGGTTTCGAGAGGGACGGTTCCTTCACAACCGCAAAGGGGGATTCCTGGCAGATGTTCGATGCCGGCATTGCATCTCAGAGCTTTTGCCTTGCCGCATATGAAAAGGGGCTTGGCACCGTTATCATGGGAATTTTTGACGAAGCCAAAGTGGCTTCTCTTTTGGAGATTCCCGAAAATCAGGAGGTGGGAGCCCTTATCCCTGTCGGCTATGCCGCCGAAGAGCCCGCAGCTCCCAGAAGAAAACCCGTGACGGATCTTCTTCTATACAAATAACAGTTGAATTATCAAGAAATCGAAGAGCCGGACTCTTCGATTTTTTGCGGAAAAGGAGAAAAAATCTATGCGACATCTTATGAGCCCTCTGGATTTTACCACTCAGGAGCTTGACCGGCTTTTTGACCTGGCCGACGACATTGAAAAGAATCCCGGCAGATATACCCATGCCTGCGAGGGCAAAAAGCTTGCCACCTGTTTTTACGAGCCGAGCACCAGGACGCGGCTCAGCTTTGAGGCTGCCATGCTGAATCTGGGCGGAAGCGTCATCGGCTTTTCCGACGCCTCCTCATCCTCCGCCTCCAAAGGCGAGAGTGTCTCGGACACAATCCGGGTCATCTCCTGCTTTGCGGATATCTGTGCCATGCGTCATCCCAAGGAGGGCGCTCCCATGGTTGCGGCGGACCGCTCCTCCATCCCGGTGATCAATGCCGGGGACGGCGGACACCAGCATCCCACCCAGACCCTTACCGACCTTCTGACCATCCGCTCCCTGAAAGGACGTTTATCAAATTTCACCATCGGTCTTTGCGGGGATCTGAAATTCGGGCGCACCGTACATTCTCTGATCAACGCCCTGGTGCGCTATGAGGGAATCCATTTTATCTTTATCTCCCCGGAGGAGCTGAAGGTGCCGGACTATATTACGGACATGCTGAAGGAAAAAAATATTCCCTACGAGGAAGTGATCCGGCTGGAAAGCATCATGCCCCGCCTGGACTTCCTCTATATGACAAGAGTCCAGAGAGAGCGGTTTTTTAACGAGGAGGACTATGTCCGGCTGAAGGATTTCTATATTCTGGACAAGACAAAAATGGCTCTGGCCAAGGAGGATATGCTGGTTCTCCATCCCCTTCCCAGGGTCAATGAGATTTCCGTGGAAGTGGATGACGATCCCAGAGCCGCCTATTTCAGGCAGGTGCAGTACGGTGTCTATGTACGGATGGCCCTGATTCTCACCCTGCTTGACATTCATGTGGATTAAAGGAGGTACGTATCATGTTAAATGTAGGAAAAATCGAAGAGGGCTTTGTGCTGGATCATATCAAGGCCGGAAAGAGTCTTGCCATCTACCATCATCTTCAGCTGGACAAGCTGGACTGTACAGTGGCTATCATCAAGAATGCCAGGAGCAACAAGATGGGAAAAAAGGACATCCTGAAGGTGGAATGCGATATTGACATGCTCGATCTTGACGTGCTGGCCTTTATCGACCACAACATTACCGTCAATGTGATCAAGGACGGTAATATTGTGTCAAAAAAGGAGCTGGTTCTTCCAAAGGAAATCAAGAACATCATCAGATGCAGAAATCCCCGGTGCATCACTTCCATCGAGCAGGAGCTGCCGCATATCTTCGTCCTTGCCGATGAGGCAAAAGAGATCTACCGCTGCAAATACTGCGAGGAAAAATACAGAGAAAGGCTGTAGGCTTATCCTCTGTGCGTATAATACTGCGCCTGAGCATGCCAGAGCTGATAATACATCCCGTCTTCCTCCAGCACCAGCTCGTCATGACTGCCCTTCTGCACCAGATGCCCCTTGTCAAACACGGCGACGGTGTCGCAGAACCGGCAGGAGGCGAGCCGGTGGCTGATGTAAACAGCCGTCCTGTCCCCCGCGATCTCGTTAAACTTAGAATACACCTCGTATTCCGCAACCGGATCCAGGGCGGCGGTTGGCTCGTCCAGAATCATAAACGGCGCATCCTTATAGAGCGCCCTGGCAAGGGCCGTTTTCTGTGCCTCGCCGCCTGAGATCTCCACACCGTTTTCCCCGAAATCCCTGTACAGACAGGTGTCAAGCCCCCGGGGCATTTCTTCAAGGCGCTCACCCATTCCCGCCTTTATAAGGCATTCCCGTGCCCGCGCTCTGTCATACTTAACCCCTGCGGCCACATTCTGTCCAAGCGTAAAAGAAAACAGCTTGAAATCCTGAAACACTACCGAGAAGAGAGCGATGTATTCGTCATAATCATATTTACGGATTTCCACCCCGTTCAGGAAAATCTCTCCCTGTGTGGGATCATACAGACGGCAGAGCAGCTTGATCAGGGTTGTCTTACCGCTTCCGTTTCTTCCCACCACCGCCAGCTTTTCCCCGATTCGGAATTTCAGGTTCACATGGCTCAAAGCATCCTTATCCGCACCCGGATAGCGGAAGGACACGTCGCAAAACTCAATATCATATTCGATATCGTCTCTCTTTTCCACGGTAAGCGATCCCTGATACCTGCGGTTTGGAAGATCCAGGTATTCAAACAGCTTCCGCAAGTGCAGACAATACATCTCATTATCGGAAAGAAGATACATGAATTCCTGAACGCCCTCCCCGAGCCTTGAGAGCGCCGCCACATACTGCACGATGCTGCCCACCCCGAACGCTCCGAAAAACGCCTTTATCACAACATAGAGATAGCATGCCCCGTTCGCCAGTCCGATTACCACACTGGCAGCGCCCGGAAACAGTGCCATCCGAAAGTTGTCCCTCTGATTCTCCCGGTTCCTCCGGATCAGCTTATCCAGCTCTCTCTTGGCCAGAACGCTCTGTTCATAGATCCGCACGTCCTTGGCCCTTTCGGGATTCATATAGAGCTCCTTTCCAAAAAACATAAACGTGCGGTTGAACCAGACCGTGCCCTTACACCACTCCATAAAAATCTCATTTTCCTTTATGGTTGCCCTGGAATTGCAGATGCCGCCCGCCAGAATACAGAGCAGAACCGCAGCCACCCAAAGGGGGCTGTCTGCCGCAGCATTTCCGGACCTGCTGAAAAAGAGCGTACCTGTCAGAAAAAGGGAGGCCGCAAGATTGATTCCTGCCCGGACCAGCACCGCCGTCCCCCAGACAAGCTGTCCCAGGCCGTTGCCAAACATGTACAGGTTTTCCTCCGCCTCCTGTCTCTGATGCCGGATTCCCGCATCCTCCAGGTCCTCAAAATCCAGAGACATCTGCTTGTCGGAAAAAATCTTCCCGAACCAGCACCACATCAGAGCCTCCTTCTCATCGCCCAGCCGCTTAAGAATCCCTTTGCAAACCGCACCAAGGAAGTTGATCAGAACTATACCGGCAACATATGCAGCCAGGACCTCCACTCTCCTCCCCAGTATAATCTCATCGATGATCCTTGCGGAAAACCAGACGGAAACAAAAGGCTGCAGAGAGTTTATGAGCTCATAAAGAGCCTTGTCCCGCACCAGGCCGGGACAATATTTCTTTAATATCCCAAATCCCCGCACCGTGACGGCAAAGCGCTCCCGCACCCGCATTCTGCTCATTCTTCCGCCTCCTCTCCCACTTTTTTCTCCCGGTAATATTTAGCCTGCATCTCAAACAGATGATAGTATTTTCCCTCTCTCTCAAGCAGCCGTTCATGAGTACCCTCCTCGCGGATCTCCCCGTTTTCCAGCAGGATGATGCGGTCACAGAAGCTGGTGCTTGCGAGTCTGTGGGAAATAAATACAGAGGTTTTTCCCCCGCTGATCTCATTGTAGTTTTCGTACAGAGCGCTCTCCGCAATGGGATCCAAGGCCGCCGTTGGTTCATCCAGCAGGAGAATCGAAGCCGCTCTGTACAGAGCCCTTGCCAACAGGAGCTTTTGCACCTCGCCGCCGGAAAAATCAATACCGTCATCATAAACAGTCTTCCCGAACTGGCTGTCCACCCCCTTTGGAAGCTCCTTCACCTTGTCCCAGAGCCCT
This sequence comes from uncultured Lachnospiraceae bacterium, assembly GCA_910586025.1. GTDB lineage: Bacteria > Bacillota > Clostridia > Lachnospirales > Lachnospiraceae > Suilimivivens. Next base: position 6,565 of record CAJUIO010000002.1, on the reverse strand, counting down.
GCCGTTTCAAGGCAGCTTTGAACCCTGGCATGATCCGTCTGCTCTGTCTGCACCTGGGAAACGATTTCCTCAATGGTCACGGGCAAAAGGCTGAACTGCTGAAAGACTGCGGAAAAAAGCCTGTAGTACTGCGTTCTGTCATATTCCCGTATATCAACGCCGTCATAAAGCACCTGGCCCTGAGTTGGATCCGTAAGCCCGCAGATCAGCTTCACCAGGGTAGTCTTTCCGGCACCGTTCAGCCCCACCACCGCCAGATGCTCCCCGGGAGAAATCTTAAGGTTAATATCAGATAAGGCGTTCTTCTGCGCTCCCTCGTACCGGAAGCTCACGTTTTTCAGCTCTATGGTCCCCGGGCGATCTTTCCCGCAGATTTCCCTTCCTCCCTCTCTGCGGAAGCCTTCCGGATATTCCAGACAGGAACGAAAATAATTGATTTTGAGACTCAGCCGATTCAGCTGCGAAACCTGGGAAAATATATTTCCGAGCCAGGAGGAAAATCCTGCCGCCACGCCAAAATAGAGGACAAAATCCGCAACCGTAATCTGCCCGTTCCAGGCCAGATACAGCAGATAAATGTAAACGGCGCTCTCCCCAAGCAACGCCAGCAGACCGTCACAGGCAGCGACTCCGAACAGCCTTTTGGTCAGCCGCCTGTACCACCCGGCAATGCCGCCCATGTTATCCCGGTAAAGATTCGAAAACCAGCAGGCCATGCCGTACAGCCGGATATCCTTGGCGGAACGGATTTCTCCGGAGACCGTATTGATATAGTTAAGCCGCTGTTCATAGCCGATCCGTTCCCGACTGTTCTCCCCCATCCATTTTGTGACCCTCTCGTTCAAAAAATAGCCGCCTGCCGTGGTGGCGGCCAGAAAGAAAATCACCCAAAAATCCAGCCTGGAAAGAATCGCCCAGAAGACTGACAGCCCCAGGATACTTGTACAGAGAGCAATCAGAACGTCATAGATCATTGTGAGCGGGGAATAGTTTCCATTACAACACGAAAAGCCTTCTGTCAAAAGCCTGCGGAACGCACCGTTTTCCTGATTCACGTAATCGGTGGTCAGCCCCTTTAACGCCAGACTCCTCAGATAAAAGGAAACCATACGGAATTTTTCATGATATATAAATTTGGTGAAAAATTTGCCAGTCCCGGACAGCAAGGCTATGCCGCCCATAAACGCGCAAATTGCGGTAACCAGCTCCGCCAGAGAGCTCCCTGCGGTAATTTTCTCAATAACCACCTTGGGAAGAATCGTCGTCAGAACAGGCAGCGCCGCATTGGAAAGACAGGCAATGCCGCACCAGCATAACAGAGGGAAGCAGTATCTTGCCGTGCTTTCCATGCAGTACCACACATTTTGAATCACCATGTAGCGGATACAGCCGCATTCGTCATCCGCATACGCATTCTCTTTTTTCATCACGGCCCTCCTCCTTTCGGAATTATTCTATCACAGGAAACGGATGAAACAAAAATTCGTGCACCAACCGTATCTGTCAGTACACGAATCGCAGTCATTCTACAGCGTGAACCAAAAACTCAGAGCTGAATGCGCCGTCCTCGCTGTTGAACTTGCACCAGCCGCCGTGTTCCTCCAGGATTGCCTGCGCCCGGTGCAGGCCAAAGCCATGGATGCCGTCCTTGCGGGACGGAAACAGCACCCCCTTTTTTCTCCTCTTCTCCCCGGAGGAATTCAGCATGGAAAAATACAGCATTTTTCCCTTCATAGCCATATAAATTCGGATGAAACGCCTATCCGGCACCTCCCGGCAGGCCTCGATCGCATTGTCAAGCAGATTGCCCACAAGGATACCAAGCTCCACGTCCGAGAGAGTCAGCGTATCGGGAACGCAGGCCTTGACCGTAACCTCAATCTCCTCCGCCCTGGCCTGTGCCGTCTTGGCGGACAGAATTGCGTCAAGGGATACGTTTCCCGTCCTTAACAGGGTATCCACATTTCGGAGCTGACTGTCAAGCGCCTCGATATAGGCAAGCGCCCTGTCCACCTCCCCGGCCTCAAGCTGTCCCTTCAAAGCCTGCAGATGGTGGTGAAAATCATGCTTGTATCCCCGCATTTTCATATAGATCCCGCGCACCTCCTTAAGGTGACGCTCCGACTGCTCCGTCTGATATTCCACAAGTCTTAAATAGGTTTTCTTTCTCATTTCCTCTCTCAGCCACGCTCGATAAACGCACGGTTCATTCCGTCATATTTCCCCCTCGCCAAAGGAAGCTCATCCCCGCTATCCATGACCACTGATGTACGCGAAATTCTCTCCACATGTCTTAGAGACACCAGATAGGAGCGGTGTGTGCGGTAAAAATCTTCGCCCAGCTTTTTCCCAAAGGCCGAGATGCTTTCTTTGAGTCTGTATTCGACATCCTTCGTGTGGCCACGGCTCTTTACATGAATGACAATATAGTGAAGAAAAGCTTCAATATACAGGATATCGGTTTCGTAGAGCTTATGGGTCTCCCCGCCGCAGGAGATCGTCACGAACGCAGGCTCTCGGGCCAGCCTGCAGGCCGCCTTGGAGAGCACCTCCATCAGCTTATCCGGTGCGGCCGGTTTGACAAGGTAATGCAGGGCATCAACCTCATAGCCCTCCCCTGAAAACTCAAAATGCGAGGTGATAAAGATAATTTCCGCACGGTCGCTGCAACGGCGGATTCTTTTTGCGAGCTCGATTCCCGACATTCCCTTCATCTCCACATCCAGCAGCAAAATATGGTAATCCTTCTGTTCCTCATATTGAAACAGGAATTCCTCCGCACAGGGAAATGTCCCGACAGTCACACTGATCCTTTCCCTCTTTGCCCATTCCTTTACCACACAGGCAATAGCCTCCGCATCCTTTTGCACATCGTCACAGACCGCAACCCTGTATCTCATTTCCATCTCCCATATTTCCGGTCTTTTTCTCATTTAAGCCTTTGTCTGCGCCCTGCTCTTCTTGATGCAGAATCCAAAATACCCCTGTCTGGAATCAAACAAAAGCCCGTATTGCGGATATCCCAGCTCAAAATCCTTACTAAGCTGATCTCCGGTCAGGATATTTTCCTTCTCTACACTCTCCACCTTTATCAGCCCGCAGCATGCCTCCATGCGCTTTACCGTGTGCTGGCAAAGTCTTTTAATCGTATTGTTTACGATCTTGTCAACCTTTTTGAATCTTGCATTCAGCGCTCCACTGACGATATGCAGCGCCAGCCTCTCCTCGAAGACAAGAAAGATTTTTGCCTTCTGGCCCTCTCCAAGGCGGCAATTCATCCGGTAGCAGACCGCTGGTCCGAACTCCTCCCCCGCATAATGGTCGCTGACGATCCACATTGCCAGACGAAAGGATTCCTGCATTACCCGGATTATTGCCTTTTCCAGCTCCGCCACTTCCTCCTTATCCGGCGTATGGGTCCATTTGCCGTCCGCCTTTCCCACTATCGCCCGATCCTCAATCATGATATGGCCTCTAAGCCAGCTCAGCATGATTCCCTGAAAATGCCGGCAGGCTTCCACGGAATAATCAGACAGCTCCAAATCTCTCTCCAGTGCGGGAAGCGTGGTATTCTTCAGATTCTCGTGCAGCCGCCTGTGAATCTCATAGCCATCATAATCAATGGACTGCATATATTCCTCTTCCTCCGCGAAATGCTTGAGGGCATAGCTTTTAAAATACTTAATTCCCTCGATACATACTCTCTTTCGCCCGTCCTCATCCCCGCTCATGGATATCTGCAGCTTACGCATGATGGAAAAGAGCCGCTTGTGCGCTTTATCAATTGATTCCACCCCGATGTTCATTCTGTCATTCCATTTTACTTCTTCCTGCATCTGTCTTTTCCTCCCTCTTCTCACCGCACGTACGTTTGCCTAAATCTGTATCCAGTCCAATGCCGTAAGAGCAGCTGCGTAGCCCTGAATGTTGGCGTTATATTCTTCCTCCGTAATTTCATTCCCGTTTTGAGAATAGGTAAATACAGGCTCATCTCCTTCTAAATGACTAACCGCGGTAAAGGAATCAATTAGTTCGGGAGTAAATCCGTCAATGCCTATTTTGTAGAAATCAACGCAGGATTCCGCGGCACTGCCACTGTAAAACACTTCTATCACTCCGTTATCGCAAATAGAAAAATTTGTTCTGTAACCGAACTCCATTTCCGGAAAAATATGAACCACATCTGTTCCGTCATACCCGTATAAATCATAATTCCAGGGGGAAAAGGAGGGATTTGATATGCCGTTTTCTCCTCCCGCAATAATAAGTTCCATTGTTCCGTTTCCGTCTATATCATAAAATGCGTAATAAATATTCTGCTTATGTGTGCGGATTTCAAGTCCGATATCCTCCCCAAAACTGCTTTCATAGGTATCCGAATCCCGGAGATTAACGTAAAAATCATTTTGAACCATGTCGCTGTACTGCGCCAGAACATCATTATAAATATTCACGCTTTCAGTGGGCGCTTTTTGATTGTCTGTTACATCATTCTCTATCTCCAAAATCTCATTTCGGGAGATTTCCTCCACAACCACATCAGGTGCCGCTTCTTCTGATGTATCGGTTCCACAGCCTGCGAATAAGAATGCTGCCGATAAAACCACAGCTGTTGCCATATGTGCTTTAGCTGTTTCTCTGATTTTCATATACTTCACTCCCTGATTAAATTCGATTTGTCAGTTTGACAGTTCCCTATTTTATCATACAGCTTCCATTTTCTCAACAGAATTTGAATTAGAGCCTATGGCCCGGATGGAATCTAATGCACTCATATCGTACTTGCGACGTAAATGTCGTAACTTCATTATGAACTTTCTGCAGCGCTATTGATAATTTGAGAAATTCGTGGCATACTATACAAGAAAGCAGCAACGCAATCGTCGCAAGTACGAGGTGACTATGATGATTAAACGAGATTCTTATTTGAATCGTATGATTCATTATATGTGGAACGGCGAAGTCAAAGTAATCACCGGCATCCGCCGCTGCGGAAAGTCGGTCTTGCTGTTTGACTTGTTCTATGAGTACCTTCTCTCACAGGAAGTTCAGGAAGAACATATCATAAAAATTGAATTGGACCAGAGACGTTACTATAAGTTCAGAAATCCAATCACACTTTGTGAATATGTCGAGAACCTTGTTTCCGGAAAGAAAGATGAGAAGTTCTACCTTTTCATTGATGAGGTCCAGCTTACTACAAAAGTGATCGATAAAGAAAATGGCGGCATTGAGGTTTCCATCTATGATATGCTGAATGAACTTAAGGCATATAAGAACTTGGATGTATATGTTACCGGCAGTAACTCTAAGGGATTGTCAAAAGACATTGCTACAGAGTTTCGCGGCCGTGCTACTCAAATCCATGTATTCCCTTTGTCCTTTGAGGAGTTCTATTCTCATGTAGGCGGTGACAAGCGAAAGGCTCTGGACACCTATATGCTTTACGGCGGCATGCCACGCCTGTTGGCATTAACAGATGAAAAGGACAAAAAGGATTATCTGTCCTCTCTGTACAGCGAGATGTATGTCAAGGATATTGTAGAACGCAACGGGATCGAGCGTGAGGATATTCTGAATGACATTCTGGATTTCCTCGCCTCACAAATCAGTTCTCTGACCAATCCTACGAATATTGCCAATGCGCTGACCAGCATGAAGAACGAAAAGGTCAACTCCACACTGGTTTCCAACTATGTGCAGCACATCATCGATGCATTCCTCATTTCGATGGCAAAGCGTTATGATGTGAAAGGAAAGACCTATTTCAAATATCCGAACAAATACTACTACACGGATATTGGCCTTCGTAATGCCCGATTGAACTATCGTCAGTACGATCCCGGCCACATCATGGAGAACACAATCTATAACGAACTTTTGCGCAGAGGATATTCCGTTGATGTTGGTGTTGTAACTGACCGTACCGGCGGTGCAAATGCGCAAAAAGAAATCGACTTCGTTGTAAATGATGCGGACAAAAAAATCTATATCCAGTCAGCTTTCCAGATGGATACGGATAAAAAGGAATCCTCTGAACTCGCATCGCTGATACTAACAAAGGACTTTTTCAAAAAAATCATTGTTCGCATGGATATTCCCCACAATTTCTATGATGACAACGGAATTTTCCATTGCAATCTGATAGACATACTGCTTGATCGTGCAAACCTATTCTAACCAATAAACCAAGCTGATACTGTTAATACCATATAGGAGCAGCCCTTCTGGGTTGCTCCTATATAAAACCTGATTATTCAGTGGTACTATGTCAAGAAAAAGTACAAGTTAAACGTGGACTTTTTGTCGAATCAATGGAATCCTATTCCACCGTTTTCTGCGATCATGTCTTCCAAATCATCCAATTCGGTTACCATCTCTTCACGGAATTCCTGAATCCGATCCATGATGTCTTCCAGCAGATCACGCAGTTCTGCTCTCTCCCGAATCAATGTCTCCACGTTTTTGGACTTCATCCTGCACTTCCTCCTTTCATTTTATCTATTCCTTTAGGCGTTTGCGAAACGCCAAAATCCGCATAAATACGGGATTCTCTTTGTTACAA
>CAJUIO010000001.1 GCA_910586025.1 uncultured Lachnospiraceae bacterium | reverse complement strand
TCCAGCAGGGGATGATCAAATCCATTGCCATCACCTTTTCCTGATCCGCCAGCACCTCCTGACTGTCAGAAATCTCACAGCTGTATCCGTGTTTTTCCATCATTTTCCCAAACCTTTTTGCTACAAGAGCAGGCTCGTGGCCGTCCCATCCGCCCTGAAAAACCAATACCCTTTTTGTCGTTTCCATAAGAAACCTCCTTCCTGATCTCTCCCAGAGAATTTATACTTGCAGTATAACAGCTTCTCCTGTAGAATGATTGTCAGAACGCCAAAGAAACCACTCAAAAATTGCACTGTTACAGGAGGCCCTCTTACCATGCAGCCATTTTATGAAAGGAAAGACGAGGAATTCCGCTGCTTTTTCTCGGCGGATATGACCTTCCCGGCTCATCTTCACCATGCGGCCGAGCTTATATTTATTCAGGAGGGAAGCCTGGAGGTTACTGCTCAGGATCAGACAAAAACGCTCCGGAAAAATGAAGCCGCCCTCATTTTTCCGGAGACAATCCACAGCTATCTGACACAGGATTTTTCCCGCTCCATCCTGTGCGTATTTTCCCCTTCCCTGGCAAAGGGTTATTATCATCTGCTCTGCAAAAACCAGCCAAAGTGCCCGTTTTTTTCCTCCCCCGCTTCCGATGCGGATCTTGTGAGCGCTTTTAACCGGATGCTGCAATATGCAAATCAGTCCCCTTCCATCAGCGGGGCATGGCTGAACCTGATCCTGGCCTATCTGATGTCAGAGGCGGTTTTGGTTCCCCGTAATAACCAGTACCGCACAGATATCGGCTATCAGATTATTTCTTATATTTCCAATCATTTTCAGGAGCCGCTTACGCTTGATAAAGTCGCCCGGGAACTGCATTTCAACAAATATTATGTTTCAAGGACCTTCTCAGGCAGGCTGCACTGCAGTTTTCACGAATACATAAACCGGCTGCGGCTGGATTATGCCGCCCGGCTGCTTCGGGAGACGGACCGCAGTATCACGGAGATCTGGCAGGAGGCCGGTTTTGAGAGCCAGAAAACCTTTAACAGGACTTTTCTGTCCTGCTATGGGACGACTCCCTCCGGATACCGCGCAAAGCCCCTCCCATAACCTCCATATCCATGCATACTCACCCTTCCTGATACCATTGCTCCTGAGCCTCATACAGCCGCTTATATTCTCCCTCCTGTCCTATGAGCTCTTCATGCGTTCCAAGCTGCACGGCTCTCCCCTCCTTCATGACCAGGATCCGGTCCGCCAGCTTCACAGAACCCAGACGGTGTGTCACGACCACTGCCGACTTATCTTTGGCAATCCCGGCAAAACGGTTGTAGATTCGGGTCTCCTCATAAGGATCAATGGCGGCCGTCGGCTCATCCAGAATGATCAGATCGTGATCCCGGAAAAAGCCTCTGGCTATGGCCGTTCTCTGCCACTGTCCCCCGGACAGGTCCACCCCGTCAAACTCCCGGGAGAGCATGGTATCATACCCTTTCTCAAAGTCCTTCCTGTCAGTTCCCGCCATATCACATATACGGTCAAGCTCCCGTTCCTCACAGGATCTGAATCTGTCGCTGATGGTGATATTCTCTCCAAGCGTCATCTGATAACGCTGGAATTTCTGAAATACCGCAGAGGTGCGGGCGGTAAGCGCTCCCAGGGAGAGCTTACGGGTATCGTTTCCGTTTATCATGACGCTCCCGCGCTTTGGCTCATAGAGACCGGCAAGCAGCCGGACCAGCGTGGATTTTCCCGAACCGTTCTCTCCCACGACGGCAAGCGTCTCCCCCTTTTTCAGGGTAAAGGAGACCTCCCTTATGGCATCCGATTCCGCGCCCGGATAGGAAAAGCTCACATCCGTAAGCACAATATCTCCCCATCCCGGTTCCTCGCTCCGCTCGCTCTTACGCTCCTCAAGATCCAGGAAATTCAGATAATTCTGAATACTCCCCATATTCTGGGCCATATCGGAAATATGTCTGCATATGATTTCCTCCATCAGGCTGTAGAGCATTCCCAGCGAATTAAAGACAGCGGCAAAAGCGCCCACGCTCACCTCACGCTTCATCAGTGCGTCAAAAAGCAGCAGCAAAATACCCACATAACCCGCAACCGTCAAAATGCGCATGGAGAGCTCAAACAGGTTGGATTTCATGGAGGCTCTGTATTTCAGTCTCTGCATGAGATCCATGGTTTCCAGATACAGCCTTTTAAAATAGGAGAATCCTCCCAGCAGCCTTGTCTCACGGAAAAATTCCCGGCTCACCATACAGGCCTCGTAGTGCTCGTATTCCCTGCGCACAGGGGCCGACTCATCCTCCAGATCGGAAAATGCCTTCATCCGGATCAGCTGCGCGAGGGCCGTGGGAAGGAAAATAATGACGATTACCACGGCCAATACGGGCTTCAGGGAAAAAAGATACCAGCCCATAAACAGAAAGTACGGGATATAAAAGGTCAGAAGGGCTATGAAGTCACAGACAAACCAGAATGCATTTTCCTTACCAGCCTCCGCCTTGTTGATATCATCCAGCTTTCCGGTATCCTCAAAAACTGCCGGAGAGAGCCGGGCAATCTTCTCATGGATCTCCTTGGACTGATGCCCCAGCACCTTGCCGCCCACGACTTCAGGCAGGAAATTTCCCGCTCCGTTCAAAACCTGACAGCCCACATTGGCAGCTCCCAGAAATCCAAGAGCTGTCAGGGCCGCTCCAAAGGAGGCGCTTCCCCCGGCCATAGCCGCCGCCTGATCAAAGAAACGCTGCTGCATCACGGTCTCCACACCCCAGGATATCCCATGGCATACGGTAATCACAATAAACACCAAAAACAGCAAAGGCACCGGCCTCACTGTCCCTGGCAGGAGTCTTAACAGTACTTTTACCGAATTATTTTTCCTCTTCTCTCTCATTGATACCAACTCCTTTGCGCCTCAAACATTTCCGCATAGATACCGTTTGCGGCAAGCAGCTCTTCGTGGCTGCCGCTCTCTGCCACCTGTCCTTTGGCGATCACAATAATCCTGTCAGCCAGCCTGGCCCCTCCCAGCCTGTGGGTGATAAAGATCGTGGTTCCTCCGGCGCTGATCCGGCCAAACAGCCTGTAAATATCGCTCTCCGCCACAGGATCAAGGGCAGCCGTCGGCTCGTCCAGTATCCTCACCGCCGTAGGCCGGTAAAGAGCTCTGGCAACAGCCACCCTCTGCCACTCTCCTCCCGAGAGATCCACGCCCTTTTCCTTCACCTTGCCAAGAGGTGTCCTCATTCCCTCCGGCAGCTTTTCAATCACATCCGAAAGACCGATACGCCCTGCCGCTTCCCGGATCTTTTCTTCATCGTATTCCAGCACATTTCCCAGTGCAATATTGTCTTCCAGTGAAATCTGATATCTGGCAAAATCCTGGCAGACCACGGAAAAGTACGCCTTCAGCTCTGCCTGGGTATAAGAAGAGAGCGGTTTTTCGTTTAGAAGGATCTCCCCTTCATATTCTCTGTAAAGGCCTGTGAGAAGCTTTGTGATAGTGGTTTTTCCGGCTCCGTTCACACCCACGAAGGCATAATGACGGCCTTTTTCCATACGAAGACAGAAATCCTTCAAAATATACCGCTCCGTTCCCGGATACCGGAAGGACACATGGCGGAATTCCACGCTGTCAAAAGTCATGCTCTCCTTTGGCAGATCCAAAGCCCCCTCCGTCTCGGGCAAACCGGCAAATGCGGTCAGATCCTTCAGATATTCCGTGTTTCTGGCGATTTCGCTCATGGTATTGGAAAGCTCCCAGGACATCATCTGTATGAGATTTAAAGTGGATGTGACCAGAGCCATGAACATACCCACGCTCACCGCCCCGCTCTTTAAGGGGAACAGAAGAACGCAGATGATGAGCAGGGAGAGAATCACCGTGATCAGACTGGAGCTTTTCATTCGTATAAAGTATTTCAGGGTCACGCTGGTATTGATCTTCCGGGCCGCCTCGTATTTCTCGTGCCACAGACGGTTCACCTCTTTTGTATAGCCAAACAGCGCTCTCTCCTCCACGCTCTCGCGCCCCTGCAGCACGCTCCTTAAATAATCGGCCCTTCTGGTGAACTTCATGGCCTCCTTATTCTCCTCATAAATCTCTTTTCCGCTTCGGATGGCAAGGATAAACAACGGCACGGACATGGCCACGATGGCAATTCCGGCCCAGAAGACCTGAGCCATCAAAATAGAAAGAAGAGATCCCACCCGAAGGATAATGCCCGCGGCACCCATCAGGTTGTCAAAGCCTCCTCTTATTTTTCCCACCGGATCCGTGCAGGTTCTGTTAATCAGATCCCAGGTTTCGTTGTCCTCAATACACCGGTATTCCAGCCTTGCCCTCTTTTCCACGATCTGACTGCGGTATACCCTTGTCAGCTTCATCTCAGATCTCAAGTTGATAAAGCTCATAAGCTGCCAGTTCAGGTTGTTGTAGGCAATCAGCAGCACAAGGCCCAAAAGAGGCAGCCAGATCGCCTCGCGCTCTGCGCTGCCGGCAAAGATCAGGAGCGCCGTATCCACGAAGGATGCCGTCACCAGTACCTGCAGGGACGGCGTGATGGCGGCCGCCGCCTGATTTATCATCTTTATCACAGTATAAAAAGGACAAACCCGCATGGGAATCCGGACAAAATCCAGAAACCCGTAGGTTTTTCCCGTCTCTATCAATGCTCTCTTCATAGCTTCCTCCGTTTTCAAGTACTTTCATTTGCATCCTTTCTGCTCCTGCTTATTATACCAGAACCTCCATATTTCCCGCCACCTTGAATATTTTTGCCAAAAAACTATGAGCCGGCTCGCAGCCTTTCATTTTGAATCTAGTTTCTTTCTGCAATACTTGCGTTTTTCCGTCTACTTCGATATACTTATCTTAACCGTCGAGAGATTGAGACGCGTGTCTCCATCTTAAGGCGGTATTTTTCTTCTCTATTTATGAAAGCCATACCAAAAGGAGGCACAATTTGAAGCTATATACACAGACTTATGTTCCCGAGATCCACATGTCCCTGACCCCGATGGCTGAGATTGAGGGCTTTCCGGTCCGCCCCGGGCTCTTTGACGTTCACGGAGCCATGATGCTGCCGGTAGGGGTGAATTTTACGGTACATACCCGGTATGGAACCTCCTGCACTCTCCTGCTCTTTCACCGGGATGCCCAGGAGCCCTTTGCACGGCTCCCGTTTCCTGATGCCTACAAGATCGGAGATGTATATTCCATGATTGTTTTCGGTCTGGATATCGAAGAATTTGAATATGCCTATCAGATAGACGGACCCTATGATCCGCAAAACGGGCTGGTCTTTGACCGGAATGCCGTGCTCCTTGATCCCTATGCCAGATCCGTGGCCGGCCAGCGTTTCTGGGGTGACAAAAAGGCAGGCGGCTACCACGCCCGGGTTGTTCGAGATGTTTTCGACTGGGGCGCCATGCCGCAGTCTGCGCGCACCATGAGCGACCTTGTGATCTATGAGCTCCATGTCCGGGGTTTTACCTACCACCCCTCCTCCGGCGTGAAGCACCCGGGCACCTTCGCCGGACTTATGGAAAAAATCCCCTATCTCAAAGAACTGGGGATTAACGCCGTGGAGCTCATGCCAATCTTTGAATTTGACGAAACCATGAATTCCAGGGAGATCGACGGCAAAGTGCTGCTGGATTACTGGGGATACAACACGGTGGGCTTCTTCGCCCCCAATATCAGCTATATCTCCGCAGACGAATACAACCATGAGGGGACAGAGCTGAAGGAGCTGATCAAGGCCTTTCACGACAACGGAATCGAGGTGATTCTGGACGTGGTGTTCAATCACACGGCGGAGGGAAACGAAAAGGGAGCCACCTTCTGCTTCAAGGGCTTTGACAACAAGGTCTACTATATGCTGACTCCTGACGGCAATTATTACAATTTCAGCGGCTGCGGCAACACCTTAAACTGTAACCATCCCATCGTGCGCCTGCTGATTCTGGAATGCCTTCGCTATTGGACGGTGAGTTACCGGATCGACGGCTTCCGCTTTGATCTTGCCAGCATTCTCGGGCGGAACGAGGACGGCTCTCCCCTGAACAATCCTCCGCTTCTTGAGCTTTTAGCCTCGGATCCCGTGCTGCGCAACGTGAAGCTGATTGCCGAGGCCTGGGATGCGGGCGGTATGTATCAGGTGGGAAAGTTTCCGGCCAGCAGACGGTGGGCGGAGTGGAACGGACGCTACCGCGACTGTCTTCGTTCCTATTTAAAAGGAGATTTCTGGTCCGCCCGGGATGCCGCCTGGAGCATTTCCGGCTCCGGAGATCTGTATGGCGGTTATGACTCCGATAACAACAACAATTATGCCGGCTACAACTCCTGCGTGAATTTCCTCACCTGCCATGACGGTTTTACACTTTACGATCTCTATTCCTACAATCAAAAGCACAATGAGGACAACGGATGGGACAATACCGACGGCTCTGACGACAACCGGAGCTGGAACTGCGGCTGTGAGGGGAAAACCGACGACACCGAAATTCAAAAGCTCCGCTTCAGGATGATGCGCAACGCCTGCGCCGTGCTGATGTGCAGCCGGGGCACGCCCATGTTCCTTGCCGGAGACGAATTTGCAAACTCACAGTCCGGCAACAACAACGCCTACTGCCAGGACAATGAAATCTCCTGGCTGGACTGGAATCTTCTCGAAAAAAACCGGGAGCTGTTTGAGTTTTTCAAATTTATGATTGACTATCGGTTCCGCCACCCCGTGATCCGCAAAAAGCTTCCCGATGCCGTCTGCGGAATGGATCCGCTTCACGCTCATAATATTAATGCAGAAGACATGACCATTCCAAAAGATGCCAAAACACTGTCCGTCAGCTTTGCGGGACACGATACCGAAAGGGGAAGGGACGATCTGGTATATATATCGGTCAACCCTTACTGGGAGAATGTTTCCATCACTCTCCCCAGACTTAATCCCCCCAACGCATGGTTTTTAAGTGTCACCACCTGGGGCGATGAAAACAACCGCTATTGCTATCCCGAGGGCCGGGAGCCGCAAATTGATCATGAATTTACCTTGCGCACCCGCTCCGTTGCGGTTTTTACGGGCAGATTGATCAATGATCAGGATTAACGAATATTTTAAGAATTTAGTATTTCTTTATTTTTTCTTTCTTTTTCCGAAACAATTTAGACACATTTATATCCTATAATAAAATCATCAAAAGGAGCCGCCGGTGCTGATCTCTGGTGCCGACCGGCTTCGCCAAAAAACAACAGGATACCTCCTTCAATATAGCAGCCGGTGCCTTTTGGGCCCGGCTGTTTTTATGTACAGGGAAGGAAATCATTCCCCTGCTTGACTTTGCCCCTCGGCAGGGATACAAAATCAGGTTTTGCAAAAATATATGTTGCAAAAATCCCTGAAATTTCTTATGATAATACTGTATATGATCAATTCATACTTATCTGAAAGAGGTTAAGAATATGGCAATCGAAAAGAAAAGCACAGTTCTCATGAAAGCAGTTTCCGAGCTGAAAGAGGCGGATTATTCCGGAAATCCGCAGCTTGCCGGCATGTATCGAAGACTGTTAAGCGGCAGAAAGCAATTTGCAGAGCTCTTTGAAAAAAACATTAAGGCAGTGATGCAGATCAGTTCTCTTGATCTGACAATGCAGCACCAGACAGAAAAGATTCTGGATATTTCCCGCAGCGTGGAGAAGGCAACGGAATCCATTTTTGGATCCGCAGAAGGTGCAGCCGTATCCGGTCGTGCCAATAACCAGCATGAAGCTATGACAAACTCCATTATCCAGGTTTCCGAGGCGGCCGAGGAGGTCTATATGAAAATAGAGACCAGCCAGGATGAGCTTACCACCATCAAGGACTTGTCCAGCCAGACCATCGAAATCTCCCGGGCAATGCAGAAGGATATGGACGAACTGTTAAACGTCATCAGCCGCATGAACGAGGTCATATCAGGCATCGGTTCCATTTCCATGCAGACCAATCTTCTCGCTCTGAATGCGTCCATTGAGGCCGCAAGAGCCGGGGAAGCCGGAAAAGGCTTTTCCGTTGTTGCCAGAGAGATCCGTTCCCTGGCCGAGGAAACGCAAAAGCTGACAGGAAATATGGGAAGCTTTGTGGAGGGAATCAAATCCGCTTCCGAAAAGAGCGTAAAGAGCGCCACGGATACCATTAAGGCTCTGGGAATTATGACCGACAAGATCGGAAACGTATGGAGTCTGAACAGCGAAAACCAGCAGAATGTGTCCAGGGTCAGTGAATCCATCAGCTCTATTGCCGCTGTCAGTCAGGAGATCAGCAGCTCCATGACGGAAATGGAAAATCAGCTCCTTGACAGTACTAATTTCATGCGAAGTGTCAGCGGAGAATTGAAAAAGGCCACAGAACCCGTGGTTGATATAGAGAAGACGCTGGATAATGCCGTAAAGCAGATGGGAAGCATGACCGAGGATGCCTTCTTCCATCTGGAGAAGTCCGAGTTTGCCGGATATATGAGCTCTGCCATCTCGGCACACCGCACATGGCTCGGCAATCTCAGGAAGATGGTCAGTGAAAAAACCATTGTCCCGCTGCAGTTGGATTCCTCCAAATGCGGCTTTGGCCACTTCTATTATGCCATAAATCCGCCGATTCCCGAGGCTGTCTCTGTCTGGAATGACTTGGGTCCCAAGCATAAGCGCTTCCACAAGTATGGTGCCGATGCAATAAACGCTATAAACTCAGGCGATTACGCAAGTGCGGAACATATCTATAATGAAGCGGAAATCTACTCGAGGGAACTGATTTCCGATATGGAAAAAATCATTCAGATTGCAGGTGAGTGACGTGCCGCCAATGGTGCCACGTTTTACAGACCGGCTTATCTTAAAACAAATGTCCGGAAGCGGGAAAGCTTCCGGACATTTGTTTTATTCTCTCGCTCCCGGCAGACGGTAACGGATAAACCGCTTGGAGAGCTGCTTCAGGTTTAGCGGATACAGCGGATACACATAACTTTTTCCTGAAACGGTCCTGTTGGAAACTACCGCAACCACCATCAGAGCAATCGCCGCAATATATCCCCACAGGCCGAAGATCGCCGTCAGGATCAGATTGATAATTCTCATAAACTTGATGGCATATCCCAGCTCATAGCTTGCCTGTGTATAGTTGGATATCGCCACAAACGCCATGTACAGCATAACCTCGCTGTTGAACCAGCCGCTGTTTACGGAGAACTCTCCCAGCACCAGCGCCGCCATGACACTGAGCGGCGTGCTCAGCATATTCGGCGTGTTTACCGCCGCAAGCCGCAGACCGTCAATAGCCAGCTCCAAAATAAGGAACTGCCATACCAGAGGAAGGTTTGTGGGATCCTTTACCATAATAAACTCAAACCCGGCGGGAATCCACTCCGGTCTTTGCATCAGCAGAAGAAAGGTCGGCGTCATCAGATAGGTCAGTAACGCTATCAAAAACCGGGACAGCCTCAGGTAAGTGCCCGTGATAGGGGGAAAATAGTAATCATCCGCCTCCTCCACCACGTCAAAAATCGAGGTGGGCGTTATCATGGCGGAAGGGGAATTATCCACCAGAATCACGATGTCTCCTTCCAGAATCTGGGCCGATGCGGTATCCGGTCGTTCCGTGAATTTGAATTTGGGAAATGGATTATACCATTTTTTCTTGTAGAGGCATTCCGCAAGGCTCTCCTGATTCATGGTAAGGGCATCCACGTGAATCGTTTTTATTCTCTGCTTCAGCTTTTCCAGAAACTGATGATCCACCCGGTTGTCCATATAGCAGAGTACAATATCAGTCTGAGAGCTGTTCCCCGCATGAAACAGCTCCATACGAAGATGTGTGCTGCGGATTCGCCGCCGGATCAGGGCCGTATTAAATACCACCGTCTCCACAAAACCATCCTTCGATCCCCTGAGGGCCTTATCCTTTTCCGGTTCGGAAACACTTCTGGCCGGATATGTTCTCGAATCGATCAGAAGGCATCTGTCAAAGCCTTCGATAAACAGGGCAAAAACTCCCGACATGATGAAATAGACAATCTGTTCCCAGTTATCCAGCAGGTCAACCTCCACATAAGGGATTGATTTCTTTGACATTTCATGGGCATCCTTTGGCATCTCCTCTTTTGTAAGACCCATAAAATACTGCAGCATCTTCTGCATCATCTCGTCCTTGCAAAAGCCGTCAATAAAATAAATGCAGGCTTCCCTCCCGCCCACCTGTATGACACGGTATACCAGGTCAAAGCTCTCATCCACGGCAAGCCTCTCATTTAAGTACTGCATGTTTTCGGCAAGCGAAGTACTCATTTTATCTTTATTTCTGTCTGCATCTCTATCCATAAAAAAACTCCTTCCACTCACATAAGCATCTGTTGACCATTATGTGGTAAAAGGAGCTTTTTTATTCAATTTTTCTCTCTTTATTGCTTTCCGGTACTTCCAAACCCGCCTCTGTCGGAATTTCCCAGGGATTCCACCTCACAGAACTCGATTTTCGGCTGATTC
Source organism: uncultured Lachnospiraceae bacterium (assembly GCA_910586025.1). Taxonomy (GTDB): domain Bacteria; phylum Bacillota; class Clostridia; order Lachnospirales; family Lachnospiraceae; genus Suilimivivens. The sequence goes on along the minus strand of CAJUIO010000001.1, from coordinate 104,204 downwards.
TCCACGATACGGAACTGACAGATCCTGTCATTACATTCGATATGAGTATCTCTCATTGCCAGGGCCGGCATAAACCACTGATCATTGTCCCCACAGTAGGAGCAGTCCACTACCCCCTGGTGGTTGGGCTGTATGATACCGAAATTCTTGAAGGTAGAGCTTCTTGGCACGATATGCGCCTCATACCCTTTTGGCAGTTCCATGGCAATCCCCAGTGGAATCAGCTTAAATTCTCCCTGCTTCAGATCCACCGATTCCGCCGCACGCAGATCAACCCAGTCAGACTTACCGTCTATATAAGTCAATTTGTCAATTTTGTCCGTAAAATATTTGATTCTTATTGTCTCCATAGCTTTCCCTGCTCCTTCGCTCATGCATAATCCCCACAGTGAAGCACCGGCTCCTCCCCCTCCGGAAGCTCGAGCGAGCGCTTCACATCGATAACCCTCTGGTTGCCGCTTCCCTTCCACAGAAGCCGGGTATCCCTTCTCTCCACCTCGAATTCACCGTCCACCAGCACGTCTACATACTGCATGGTGGCATCATGGCGGACATTCTCCCACACGTCCCCGGTGTACAGCCAGATCGTCTTATCCGGGTATTTTTGTCTGATCTCCGCCATCAGGCTCCTCACCGCAGGCCGGTTGGCGGAATGAAGCGGATCGCCGCCCGAAAAGGTAATACCGGAAATATAATCCCGATCCAGCTGGGCGAAAATTTCCTGTTTTGCCTTATCGTCAAAAAACAAGCCTCCGTCAGGATCCCAGGTCACGGGATTCTGGCACTCCCTGCAGCAGTGGGAGCAGCCCGCAACCCATAAAACCACCCGGAGCCCGTCGCCATTGAGCATATCATCCTTCGTAATATTGTGGTATCTCACTACATGCTCTTCCTTTCTGCGATCTCCGCCATTTTCGCCTCATTCAGCCTGGTGTCCCCGTGCACTCTGGAATAAGACAGATATCCGTTCATCCTGTCAATCTTTGTCAGATTCTTGCTGCCGCACGCGGGACACACATCCATTTCCAGCTCCTGATGACCGCAGTCGTCACAATAAGCCAGAGAGAGGTTCACACCCTCATAAAATCCCATGTCCATGGCCCTGCGGATCAGAGTCTTGACCGCTTCCAGATTATAGTCAATCGGATACTTCACATACTGGATCTTTCCGCCATTACTCAGCTCCCAGAAGCGGTATTCCAGATCCTGCTTTTCAATGGGAGTGATATCCTCGGTGACATGGCAGTGAAAGCTGTTGGAAACATATTCCCGGTCGGACACGCCCTCCACAATACCGTATTTTGCCCGGAACTGCTTTACCTGGAGGCCGCACAGGCTCTCAGCCGGAGTCCCGTAAATGGCGTAAAGATTGCCGTCCGCCTCCTTAAACTCGCTGATCTTAGCATTGATATGCTCCAAAACCTCCAGGGCAAAGGCCCCGTCCTCCACCAGGGATTTACCGTTATAGAGCTCCTGCAGCTCATTAAAGGCCGTGATCCCGAAGCTTGCCGTCGCCGCCTTAAGGATGGGCTTAATCTTGTCGGTAAGGGCAAGATGTCCTCCAAGGAACCCTCCCTCGCAATAAGCCAGAGGATTGGTGGAGGCCCGCATCTCTCCAAGATACGCATAGGTTCTGATATGAAGCTGGCGGATCAGATTCAGATAATAATCCAGCACCTCGTAAAAGTCCCGGCTCTCCTGCCTTGATTTCGCCAGAATCATGGGAAGGTGCAGGGAAACGGCACCGATATTGAAGCGTCCCACGAACACGGGCACATCTCTCTCGTCCGCCGGATGCATTCCTCCTCTCTCATACCAGGGAGACAGAAAAGCCCGGCATCCCATAGGGGAGATCACCTTTCCGTACTGTTTGTACATACTGGCAATATATCCCTTTCCGGTCAGGGAGAGCCAGTCCGGATACATGGTCTTTGTCGAACACTTCACACCCGCCTCAAAGACATCCTCAAGTTCCTTTCCCGGACCGTGCAGATTCTCATCATATAAAAATACAATCTTGGGGAAAAGAACGGGCTTTTTACATCCCTTCTTCCCCTGCCCCTTCCTTCTCACATTGAGAAGCCAGATGGTAGCCAGCTTCGCAAAGCGTCCTGTTCCGATTCCGGCCGTCACCGTGATAAAGGGATAATCTCCCCGGCTGGAAGCCACGGTATTAAACTTGTATTCCCAGCCCTGAAAGCCCTGTTCAAATTCTCTCTCCACGTCCGCAAGTGCCTCGGCCTGCGCACGCTCGGGATCAATTCCCAGCCTCTCGTATTTTTCCAGGCTTCTCTTATATGTCTTCTCGGCATAGGGCTCAAGAATCTTGTCCACCTCGGGCACTGTAAACCCGCCGTACTGCTGGCTCGCCGCACTGAGCACAATATCGCCGATCACGTCAAAGGCCACATCCAGGGTCTTGGGCTCGTTATACCAGATATTTCCCATCTCAAAGCCTCCGGTGAGCACACTGGATACGTCAAACAGACAGCAGTTCATGGTATCGCGTCTTGCGGACATGTCATGAACATAGATATAGCCGTCCCTGCAGGCCTGGATCTCCTCCGTCGTCATGAAAAACTTCTGATAAAGCTCCTTATTGAACTGATTGAAAATCAGACTTCTCTTGGTGGAGACAAGGGCGCTGTCCGTATTAGCGTTCTCCTTATCGCCCACATACATGATGGACTGGCTCTTCTTATAGACATCGTCCATCATCCGCACAAAGTCCTGTTTATAATTCCTGTAGTCGCGGTAGCTCTTAGCCACAATGGGCTTGACCTCCTCCAGCGCGCTCTCCACAATATTGTGCATGATGGGAATGGGAATTCTGTCCTGCTCCAGCTCGTTCACCTTATCCACCACATACTGGCAGATATGCCTCTTTTCCTCCTCGGTAAACTTGGTCAGGGCACGGTATGCGCTCTTTCCCACCGCATCAATGACCTTCTGTACATTAAAGGCCTCCAGGCTCCCATCCTTCTTGACCACCTTAACTTCCCTGTCCGGCCTGTACGCTGTGCCGTATTCAGAATCTTTTTCCATCCTTGTTCCTCCATCCTTTACTTTCCCTTTTGAAAACCCCATAAAGCTTCAAAACACTATATCTTGTGAGATTGCTTCATTTTCATCAATATATAGTGGGTATCTACTAGTATAATAAATCCCCGCTTCACTGTCAATGGCTTATGCCTCTTTCTTTTCGGAGAGAATCCCGCACTCCTCAACCGCCTTCACAGCCTCCTTTATCTGACAGACAGGAAGTGTCAGGGCGAATCGGACAAAGCCCTTTCCCAGGCTTCCGAAGCTGCTTCCCGGCGTGCACAGAACCCCTGATCTTTCAAGAAGCTCCGTCACAAAGGACACGTCGTCCGTAAATCCCTCCGGAATCCTTCCAAAAGCAAACATGGTGCCCTCGCTGTCCGGTATTTCCCAGCCGATGCTCCTGAAACCGCCGCAGAGAGCATCCCTTCTTCTCTGATATTCCATGCACTGCTTCTCAATGAAATCATCCGGCCCAAGGAGCGCCGCTATGGCCCCGTACTGCACCGGAAGAAAGGTTCCATAATCAATCTGGGAACGAAGCTTTTTGAAATTCTGTACAAGATACTGATTTCCCACAAGAAATCCCATCCTGGCTCCCGTGTAATTATAGCTCTTTGACAGAGAGTAAAACTCCAGACAGACCTCCTTCGCCCCCTCAAAGCTCAGGATAGACTTTCCCCGCCGCCCGTCAAAAATAATGTCGGAATAGGCATTGTCATGGATCAGAATAATATTCTTTTCCTTTGCCCAGAGGATCAGCCTCCTGTAAAACTCATCCGGAGCCGCCTTGCAGACAGGATTCAGGGGATAGGACACGATCATAAGCTTCGCCCTTTCGCATATGTCCTCCCCGATCCCATTCAGATCCGGCAGATAATGATTCTCCCTCGTCAGGGGATAAGTCACAAGCTCCGCTCCCGCAAGGGAAGGCCCGATGGCGAATATCGGATAGCCCGGATCGGGCACCAAAACCACGTCTCCGGGATTACAAAGAGAAAATCCGATGTGTGCGATTCCCTCCTGGGAACCGTACACGGACGTGACTTCCCGCTCATCAAGCTCCACGCCGTACCGGCGTTCATACCGGCTGACAACCGCCCGGATCAGCTCCGGCAGATCCTTCAGTGAATACTTATAGTTTTCAGGGAGCAGGGCCGCCTTCGCAACCGCCTCCACAATATGGGGCGCCGGCTCGAAATCCGGAGTTCCCACCGAAAGATTATAGACCCTTTTTCCCTGTCTCTCCCTCTCTTCCTTTTTCCCGTTCAAAAACTGAAAGATTCCCTCCTCGTAATCCTTCATCCTCTCTGCCGCCTGCAGCTTCATCCCGCAACACACCCTTCCTCTCTCAATCCGCCGGCCTGTACCTTTCCAGGATCTTTTCCAGATAACCGGCATATTCCTCCCTTGTCTTTTCCGGGGAAAGCAGCTCCACGCTGCCTCCAAACCCTGAAAGCCAGCCAAAAAACCGGCTGCTTACCGACACGGCAACCCGAACGCTCACAACCCCCTCCTGCCGCCTTCTGATCTCACATTCTCTCCCGAAGCGGTCGATAAGAGCTCCGACCAGGGAATCAGGCAGAAGAAGCGTAACCGTCTGCATCTTTCCCCCGAACATTCCAAAGCTGTGCGTGACATATTCCCCGACTGCCGTCTCGTCAAACTCCTGTGTATGAGAACGCTTCCCGCCCTCAATCCCCGCAATCCGTCCCATCTTATCGACACGGAAATGCTTGATCTTCTCATCCGCCTCATCAAAGGCAATCAGATAGTAATTCTCTTCCTTGAAGGTCAGGGCAAGAGGGCTTACCTCGTAGGGAATTCCTCCCCTCCTTGGCCGGAGCTCCTTTTTGATGTTCCACTCCATATAGATAAAACGGATCCTGCAATCTGCCTGGATCGCCCTGTGGATACTGTCCACATTGTAATAAATGCTTTCGTTTTCCGTTTTCACCCTCCCGGCCACGAATACCTGCCTGTGCAGCTTGCTCGCATCGAAAGGTCCTGCGAGCTTTTCGATCTTGGCAATCAGCTCCCTGGATTTTTTCAGAGTGAGAAAACGGGAGGCCTGTACCGCATCCACCAGGAGCTTTAACTCCGGAAGCTCAAAGTCCCTGCCCGCAAGATAATAGCCTCCGCCTGTTTTTGCCTTCACATTCACGATATCATAGCCAAAATGAATCAGACAGTCTATATCGTCATAAATACTCTTGCGTTCCGCCCGGATCCCATAGGCTTCCAGCTCCTTCGAAAGCTCCCGGGCCGTCAGACGATGGCCCTCGTCCGTCTTTTCACTGAGGATTTTGATAAGATACAGCAGCTTCATTTTCTGATTTGAGGATTTTGCCATCACATTCTCCCAATATAAAAAGTGTTCACAGGATGAACACTTTTTATGGCAACACACTTACTTTTTCAGGAAGCCGGCCGGATGCCGGTGTTATGATCCCGATTTCGTCCCGTCGGATGCCTGGGCCGTCTCCATCTTGGAATCCTTGTTTTTCCTCATTTTGATTCCTATGAATACACCCACGCCCGCAATAACAACAATAATCACCAGAAGCAGCAGATAGGACAAAAACGTATTAGTAAATAAGATAACATTTCCCATGTGTACACACACCTTTCTGAAATAAACTAACAAATTTATCATATCATTCCAGGCCTCATTCGTCAATAATAGAAACCACACTCTGCGTGGATTCTGTCGTGATGACGAAAAGGAATCACGGACTCCAGCTGCCGTTTCTCAGGAAATCCTCCGCCAGCCTCTCCGCCCTATGCACGATCTCCTCCTCATACCCCATAATTCCAAGGAGTCTTATGGCGTTCCGGGTGGAGGAACGTCCGTTCATCAGCTTGTAGCTGAAAAGAATATCGTTATCCCGGATTTCCTCCTCAAAATGATAATTCCTGTATTCCTCTCTGAGAAGACGTGTCAGCTCAATATCATGCGTCGCCGCAAAGCACAGGCAGTTCCCGCCGGCCAGGCTCTTTAGTATCTGAGCAGACGCCGCAATCCGCTCCACCGTGTTGGTTCCCCGCAGCACCTCGTCCACAAAGCACAGCACCGGATTACCCTCCCCGGAGATCTCATCCAGAATACGCTTTAACGCCTTGATCTCCACCATATAGTAGCTGTCCCCGCTTATTATATCATCCCGCAGGGACATGGAGGACAGGACACGGAACATTCCCGTCCGGTAGCTGTCGGCCAGACAGGTGTGAATCGTCTGGGCCAGAAGAGCGTTGATGGCAATCGTCTTAAGGAAGGTAGACTTTCCGGATGCGTTGGAGCCGGTGATCAGCACTCCCCTTTCCGTTGAAATATCATTCTTCACAGGATCCGCAATCAGCGGATGATAGACATTCTCCGCATGGATCTCTTTCTTTTCAGTAAAAACAGGAACACACCATGCATTACCGGCCCGGAAAGCGCCGATGGCGATCACGGTCTCGATCTTCCCCACAATCTCCAGCATCTCGTCAATATCCTTCCGGTGCTTTCTCACCTCGGAGAGCATATTGTTGAACTTGATCAGATCCAGATGAAAGATCATCCTCAGATAATCCAGAAAGATCTCAATCACATTTCCGGAACCGGAGCCGGACATCCTCGCCGGAGACATCAGAATATAGGAGCCCCGCTTAAAGCTCGCAAGTCCCCTCGATGCCCGCAAAAGACTCTCCGTCTCCCGAAAAAGCGCCCCTATTTTCTTTCCGCACAGCTCGTCCGTCATCTCCCTGAGGCGGAAGATATAGGAAAAGCTCACAATGTAAGGGTCAATCTCACCTTTTACCTTAAAGTAGGAGATGATATTGACGATAAAAGCGCATATCAGGAAAAAAAGCCCCAGGGGAAGGTTCACAAACAGCGCCCCGATCCCCAAAAGCACCGCACCGATGGCCGCATAATGGGTGAGATTGCTTCTCTCTCCCAGATCGTCCAGGTAGTCAAGATAATCGTAGATGGAAAACTTTCCGGTTCTTCCCAATCTGGCAAAGAGATACTGGCAGGCCACCCTCTCCTTGGGGTGGGTCTGGAAAAAATCAATCAGCCCCTCTCTCTCTTCCAGCTCCTCCTTGTTCTGGAAGGGAGTCCGAAGCGTATAGTACAGATATTCCTCTCCCGCAGCCGAGTAGGTATAATGCATTTTTTTGAAGACTTCATCCATACCAAGATCATTCCAGGTAATGTCATCAATAAAAAAGCCTTTCCTGTGCTTTTCGAAGTATCGGGAGATATTGTCATACTGCTCCGGTTTGTACTCCCTTGGCGGCAGAGTGCCGTAGTCATCATACAGCTGTCTGATAAAATCCTTCTGCTCTCTCTGATAGTCCAGATATCCCTTTATCATGAGAATCAGTATGAAGATAAGCATTGCCGCCACAAAAATAATATATTCCATAGTCATTCCTTAACTGTCTTTTTTATTTGAGTCGGTTGATGATCTCGTTGGCCTTTCTGTAAATGTCCCCGGGCCTGTCCTTGGTCAGGAACTCTCCGTCCCGATAAAGAATTCTTCCGTGAATCATGGTCATTTTCACGTTCTGCTTGCTTCCGCTGTAAACAAGATTCTTTGCGATATGGTTGAGGGGCTGCATATTGGGCTGATTTAGATCGATCAGGATCATGTCCGCCAGCTTTCCCCTGGCAAGAACATCCGCATCCGGAAGGCCCATGGCTCTGGCTCCGTTTACCGTTGCCATCTTAAGCACCTCCATGGCATCCACGGCCGACGCATCCTCCTGGCGCAGCTTTGCCAGTCCCGTTACCAGAAACATCTCCCGGAACATGTCCAGACAGTTATTGCTGGCAGGTCCGTCCGTTCCAAGAGCGACCGGAACTCCCGCCTTAAGATAATCGGAAATCGGTGCGATCCCGCTGGCAAGCTTGGTGTTCGATCCCGGATTGGTCACGGCATACAGCCCTCTGCTCTTCATCAGGGCGATATCCTCGTCCGTCATATGGACACAGTGGTACCCGCCTCCGCCGTAATCGAATATTCCAAGCGAATCCAGAAACGCAAGGGGTGTCATTTTGTAACGCTCCTTGCAGCCCTCCACCTCTGCCCTTGTCTCCGCCAGATGGGTGAAGACCGGTGCCTTATACTTATGAGCAAGCTCTGCAATCCATGTCAGCAGATCCCTGGAGCAGGTATACTCCGCATGGAAGCCCAGGTGATAGGACTGCAGGGGACTTTTCCCGTTCAGCTTCAGATACCATTCCTCCATCATTTCCGGAGACTGGCTGAAATCATTCACGCCGCCCACCTGCACCGCCCGCATTCCCATCTCGTCGAAGGCTTTTGCAATGGTGTCCGGTGTCAGATACATCTCGAACACGGCCGTGATCCCGCTGGTTAAGTATTCCAGAACGGCCAGCTTGGTCAGCTCATAGACATCCTCCCCCGTCATTTTTGCTTCTATGGGAAAAACCTGCTGATTCAGCCATTTATCCAGAGGCAGATCATCCGCATAGGAGCGCAGCAGCGTCATGCCTGAATGGGTATGGGCATCCTTAAAACCAGGCATGAGGAGATTTCCGCCGCAGTCGATCTCCTCGTCAAAGGAGGGAACGGCCTCGTCCCTCTTTTCCTCTCCCACATATTCAATTCTCTCGTCCCGGATCCGGACCTCGCCCTGAAAGATGTCTTTTCCCTCTTCCATGGTGAGAATTCTGGCATTGTAAAATCTTATGTTCATAAACAGCTTTCCTTTCTTTTACCTGCTCAGGTTGTCAGGCCCGAAGCTCTCCGGAAGAAGCTCCTCCAGAGAATAGATCTTATAATCCTCAGGGCTCTTGGCAACAATCACGACAAACTCGCCGGGAACTACAAACTCCCGCATCACCTGCCTGCACACGCCGCAGGGAAAGGCATATTGAAGCTCTTCCCCTCTCCCTCCTGCGACAGCGATCGCCCTGAATCTGCGTTTCCCTTCGCTCACCGCCTTGTAAAGGGCTGTCCGCTCCGCACAGATCCCGGGAGTGTATGCGGCGTTTTCTATATTGCAGCCCGTATAAATCCGCAGCTCGTTTATCAGAAGCGCCGCTCCCACCTGATAGCCCGAATAGGGTGCATATGATTTTTTCCTGGCTTCCATCGCTGATTTGATCAGCTCCGCAGCCGGAATATCCTCAATTCTGACTTCCTGCTTCATACAGCCTTCCCTCCTGCCGGTTAAAAGGAGACAATGGATTCCGTGATCAGCTTCTTAAATAGCGGTGCCGCCTTGTCAGCCGCCTCCTGCACCTCCTCATGGGTGAGCGGGCTGTCAGAAAGTCCTGCCGCAAGATTGGACACACAGGAGATCCCGCAGATTCTCATTCCCATATGGTTTGCCGTAATGGCCTCCACCACAGTGCTCATTCCCACGGCATCCGCCCCAAGGGTCCGCAGCATCCTGATCTCGGCGGGAGATTCGAAGGACGGCCCGGTAAGCTGGGCGTAGATTCCCTCCTTCAGATTAATCTCATTGTCTTTGGCCGCTTTTCTTATTTTATCCTGAAGCTCCCTGTCATAAACCGTGCTCATATCCGGAAAACGAACTCCAAACTCATCCACGTTCTGTCCGATCAGCGGGTTGGGCGCAAAGCAGGAAATATGATCCCTGATCAGCATGAAATCTCCGGCCCCGAAGGAGGTATTGATGCCGCCGGAGGCATTGGTGAGAAACAGTATCCCGGCTCCCATCATTTTCATCAGTCTTGTGGGAAGCACCACGTCCGAGATGGGATATCCCTCATAATAGTGCACCCTGCCCTTCATGCAGACAACGGGAACCTCTCCCACATAGCCGAAGATAAATTTCCCCGCATGTCCGGGAACCGTGGATACGGGAAAATCCTTGATCTCGCTGTAGGAAATCTCCGCCTTCACATCCATGGAATCCGCATAATTTCCAAGCCCGGATCCCAGCACCAGAGCCACCTTGGGCTGAAAGGGAATCCTTTCCTTTATGCTCTCATAGCAGTCCACTACCTTCTTATAAATTTGATTCATGGCAAACCTCCCTGATATTTTTATTGTGTTAAAAATATAGTAACATATTCAATTTTTCACTGCAACAGAAGTTTGTCCCCGTTGTCAAAGCAAAAACAGGAGCTGCCGCCCCTGTTTTCTTCAGATAATGATACATACCATGCCGCCGTTGCTGTCGTTCACGATCTTCTGCATGGTTTCCTGGAGCTTCACCTGGCTCTCGTCCCCGATCATGGTGATCTTGCTGGTAATTCCATCGTTGACAAGCTGCTCCACTGTCTTGCCGAATATATTGGTATCCCAGATTCCCTCCTCGCTGGCTCCGGAATCCGATATGTAACGGATCAGGTCCTTGGCCTGTTCCTCACTCCCGACAATGGGAGAGATCTCCGTCTCAATATTGGCCCGGATCATATGAATACTGGGGCTCTCCGCCTTGATCTTCACGCCGAACTTGTTGCCGTGTCTGGTGAGCTCCGGCTTATCCAGGATAATCTCCTCCCGGTCCGGCATCACCACACCGTATCCCTTATGGCGGACAGAATCCACGGCGTGGAGAACCTTCACATACTCCTTCTTCATCTGCGCCATCTCCCGCAGTACTCCAAGAAGTTGATATTCGCTTTTTATATTTTCTCCTACCAGGTCGCTGAGCATCTCATAGTAGTAGGAATCATCCACTTCCAGCCAGACCCGGATACAGCCGTCCGACATACTGATGCTGTCTGTCTTACATTTTTTGATGAACTCGCTTTCCAGCTCAACCGGCCTGTTTTTTACATCCCGGATGCACTGGTACTGCTGCATGATTTCCTTCACCCTGGATATGATATCCAGCTTCATCCTGTGATTGGACGGCAGCATCTCCACCCACTTTGGCATGTAAAACTCAATCATGGTCAGCGGGAATTCATAGAGCATATTTTCCAGAATATGATTGATATCATCCTTTTTCAGCTGCTCGCAGTTCACCGGCATGGCTGTCACGTCATATTTTTCGCTGATCTCCTGCGCCGTCCTTATGGCATCCTCCCCGTAAGGCTTCTCTGTGTTCAGAAGAACGACGAAGGGCTTTTTCATCTTCTTAAGCTCCCGGATCGTCCTCTCCTCCGCCGCCAGATAGTTCTCTCTGGGAATATCCCCGAAGCTTCCGTCGCAGGTAACTACAATACCGATCGTAGAATGATCCGTGATGACCTTCCTGGTTCCGATCTCCGCCGCTTTGGTAAAGGGAATCTCCTCCACGGACCAGGGGGTCTTTACCATCCGCTCCTCCTCGTTCTCCATGTGGCCTCCGGCCCCGTCCACCATGTAGCCCACGCAGTCAATCAGGCGTACCCTTGCCTCAATTCCCTCTCCCAGTGTGATTTTCGCCGCTTCCTTTGGAATGAATTTCGGCTCCGTTGTGGTGATGGTCTTTCCTCCCGCGCTCTGGGGCAGCTCATCCACCACTCTCTCCTTCTCGTAGGACTCCTCCATAAAGGGAAGCACCATCAGATCCATGAAACGCTTGATAAAGGTAGATTTTCCGGTTCTGACAGGACCCACCACTCCGATATAGATTTCTCCGCCGCATCTTAGCTGTATGTCTTTGTATAAGTCATATTCCTTCTTTCCACTCAAGTCCATAATTTTACCCCTTCCGTACTTACTTAAATGTATGTGAAGGCGCAATCTTTTAGACCTGATGATTAAATCTGATACAAACTTTTTCCCTGCTCCCTCAGCCAGGTGCGGTATCTCCTGTACTGCGGACAGACGCTCTCCACCAGCTTCCAGAAACGCTCCGAGTGATCCATGTGAACAAGGTGGCAGAGCTCGTGGATGATCACATAATCGCAGACCGGCTCCGGCGCCATGAGGATTCTCCAGTTGAAATTCAGGTTTCCCCTTCCGCTGCAGCTTCCCCACCGGCTCCTCTGATCCTTGATCCGGACCGCACCATAAGAGACAGACAGAAGTGCCGCAAATTCCCGGGCCTTTTCACCGATCACGATTTGCGCCTGCCTGCGGTACCACTGCTCCAGGGCAGAACGCCTGTACTCGTAATCCGCCTCATAGGGGACATGCAGAATCAAGCGCCCCGGAACGCTTATCACCTTCGCCCGCTGTCTGTCCTCGCAGATCACGGTGAGGATTCTGGTATCTCCCAGATAGGGAAGCGCATCTGTGTTTTGGAGCCTTGGCCGAAGAGCCGCCTCCTTCTCTCTCGCCCGCTTAAGCCGCAGGGCCGTCGCCTCGATCCATTCCGACTTTTGGCGGACAAAGTCCTCGATATCCCTGTTCCCGACATAGAGCGGTGCCTTAACTACAAGATTGCCATCCCTGTCAAAAGAGATGGCAATTGTTTTCCGATTGCTTTTTATCAGCTGATATTTCATTGTGCCTTTACCCTAGCACGATCCTGCGGAAATTTTTCTTCCCCCGCTTCACCACAACGCCTTCTCCGGCAAAGATACCGCTGTCGAAGGCCGCCTTAACATCCGTCACCTTTTCCTCCCCGAAGGTAACGCCGCCCTGTTCTATAGCGCGCCGCCCCTCGGACCGGGAAGATACGAGGCCCGACTTGCAGAGAATACTGATCATATCGATACGTCCCTCGGAAAAATCCTCCTCGGAAAGCTGTGCAGTAGGCATCTCGGCGGCAACTCCCGCACTGAACAGCGCCCTTGCGCTGTCCCTTGCCTTCTCGGCCTCCTCCTGTCCGTGAACCAGGTTCGTGAGCTCGTAGGCCAGAATCTCCTTGGCCTGATTCAGCTGGCTTCCCTCCCACTTATCCATCTCGTCAATCTGTTCAAGAGGCAGGAAGGTGAGCATACGCAGGCATTTGAGCACATCCGCATCCGCCACGTTGCGCCAGTACTGGTAAAACTCAAAGGGCGAGGTCTTGTTCGGATCCAGCCAGACCGCTCCCTTTTGGGTCTTACCCATCTTCTTTCCCTCGGAATTGAGCAGCAAGGTGATAGTCATGGCATAGGCATCCTTGCCCAGCTTTCGCCGGATCAGCTCGGTTCCGCCCAGCATATTGCTCCACTGGTCGTCCCCGCCGAACTGCATATTACAGCCGTATTTCTGAAACAGCTCATAGAAATCATAGCTCTGCATAATCATATAATTAAATTCGAGAAAGCTCAGGCCCTTTTCCATTCTCTGCTTGTAGCACTCGGCCCGGAGCATGTTATTCACGGAAAAATGAGGCCCAACCTCCCTCAAAAACTCAATATAGTTCAGATCCATCAGCCACTCGGCATTGTTTACCATCAGTGCCTTTCCCTCGGAAAAATCAATGAAACGGCTCATCTGCTTCTTAAAGCAGTCGCAGTTATGCTGAATGGTCTCCTGCGTCATCATGGTGCGCATATCGCTTCTCCCGGACGGATCCCCGATCATTCCCGTACCGCCGCCGATCAGGGCGATAGGCTTATTTCCCGCCATCTGCAGACGCTTCATCAGACACAGGGCCATGAAATGGCCCACATGCAGGGAATCCGCCGTGGGATCAAAGCCAATATAAAAGGTAGCCTTTCCATCGTTGATCAGCTCCTTGATCTCCTCCTCGTCCGTGAGCTGGGCGAGCAGCCCTCTGGCCTTCAATTCATCGAATATCGTCATTTCCATAACCTCTTTTTCTTATCCTTCTAAGGATTTCTCTGTGTTATTTATTTGTTGCTGATAAGCTTTACCATGGCCTGATTCAGGCCGTCCACCGTCAGCTTATACATGGGAAACATGGCTTTTACCGCCGTCTCCGCCTCCCGCCAGGGCGCATGTCCCGGTGCCATCTTGGGATTGAGCCACACGATTTTTTTGTAATGGCGCTTTACAAGCCGCAGCCATTCATAGCCCGAAAGCCCTCCGTTCGGTCCCCGGTAATTTCCCGTGGTGGAGTAGAGCTCCTCCGGAGCCATGGCCGCGTCTCCCACGATAATTACTTTATAATCGCTATCCAGATTCCGGAACATCCATTCCGTATCGATCCACTCTCCGTTCTCACATTCCGGTGTCTTATACAGCTTGGAATAGATACAGTTGTGGAAATAATAAACCTTAACATCCTTGTAGTGGTTTGACTTGTTCACGGACTGAAACAGGTCGTTGAGCAGGGAGCTGTAGGGTATCATGGTTCCCCCGGAATCCATAAGGAGCAGGAGCTTCACCGCATTCTTCCTGGGACGCTCCATAACGATCTGCAGACAGCCTCCGTTGTTGCAGGTTTTATCCACGGTCCCGTTGATATCAAGCTCGGTCTTGGGGATATCCAGCTTCGTGGAAAACTGGCGAAGCTTGCGAAGAGCCATCTGGAACTGCCGGTTTTCCAGCACACGGTCGTCACGGAAGTCCCGGAATTTCCTGGCCCCGATCACCTGAAAGGCGCTCTGATAGCCCGTGCTTCCGCCTACCCGGATGCCGCCCATATTTCCGCCCGCATTTCCAAAGGAGGTCTTCCCCATGCTGCCGATCCAGAAGCTTCCGCCGTTGTGCTCGCTGTCCTGATCCCGAAGACGCTCCTTGAACTTGGCCTCCACCTCGTCCTTGTCCAGATCATGGAACAGACCGTCCTGCTCGTTCATCCGGAAGCGGTCCTCCTCGTCCACCATGTTGATAAGCTCCGACTTGTCAAGCCACCTGAGCATGTTCTTTGAGATCTCGTTCTCAGACTGAATTCCCTTAAAAACCTCCTCAAAGGCCATGTCAAATTTATCAAAATCCGTCTCGCTCTTTGCAAGGATCATTCTCGCCAGATAATAAAACTCCGTCAGGCTGCTTCCGGCAAGTCCCTTGTCCAAAGCCTCCTGGAGCGTGATCCACTCGCTCAGGGAAACATTGAGTCCCTTTGCCTTGCAGGTAAAAAAGAATTTGGTAAACACTTTTTGCTTTCCTCCGGCTTAATTGATTCTGGCCTTAAGGCCTTCCAGATCCTCGTCCTTCTTCACGATCACGCCCACGAAGGGAAGCTCGCTGCGGATCTTTTCCACGGGGATTCCGCCGATCTGCAGTGCGTTCACCCAGTCGATCAGCTCCGACGTGCTCGGCTTTTTGCGGATATCCTTCAGCGAACGGATCTGATAGAACACATCCATTGCGTTTTTCAAAAGCTTCTCCTCCACATCCGGATAGTGAGTCCTCACGATCTCCTCCATCAGCGCCTCGTCCGGAAAATCGATATAGTGGAAGATACATCTGCGCAGGAACGCATCCGGAAGCTCCTTCTCCGCATTGGAGGTAATAATCACAATGGGACGCTGCTTTGCCTTCACGGTTCGCTTGGTCTCATGGATATAGAATTCCATCTGATCCAGCTCCCAGAGCAGATCGTTGGGAAATTCCAGATCGGCCTTGTCGATCTCGTCAATGAGCAGAATCACCTGCTCCTGTGACTCAAAGGCCTCGCCCAGCTTTCCCAGCTTGATATAGCGGGAGATGTCGTCAACCCCCTCCTCCCCAAACTGGCCGTCATAAAGACGCTGGATGGTATCGTACATATAAAGGCCGTCCTGGGCCTTGGTTGTGGACTTGATATTCCAGATAATCAGTCTTTTGCCAAGAGACTTGGCTACCGCCTCCGCCAGCATCGTCTTGCCGGTTCCCGGCTCCCCCTTGATGAGAAGGGGCTTTTGCAGTGCGATCGCCACATTCACACTGGCCATGAGCTGCTCGGATGCCACATAGTCCCTGGTACTTCCAAATTCCTGCCGCATGATTTCCATTTCCTCCTGTTTCGAATTCCTTGATTCCTCTATTCTTTTCCTGATACTCCCCGGCATACCTTCTCTTACCAGGGAATCTCCACGCTGTTCTGATAGAGTGTCCTCAAATCAATATTTTCCACCTTCTTGTCCCGGAGCATCAGCTCCTTCACCGCATCCGCCGCATTAACTCCCTCAAAGAGCACGCGGTTTACCTGCTCTATGATCGGCGTGCTTACCTGATATTTCTGTGCGAGCGCAAAGCCCGCCTTGGCGGAATACACGCCCTCCACCACCATTTTGACCTCCTCCATGGCTTTCTCCATGGTATAACCTTTGCCGATCAGGATTCCCGCCCTGCGGTTTCTCGAATGCATGGACGCACAGGTCACGATCAAATCCCCGATTCCGGTAAGGCCGTAGAAGGTCTCGATCCTGCCGCCCATACTGATGCCAAGCCTTGCGATTTCCGCTATTCCCCTGGTTATCAGGGCCGCCTTGGTATTGTCCCCGTAGCCAAGGCCGTCAGCAATTCCGGCCGCAAGAGCCACCACGTTCTTAAGAGCCGCTCCCAGCTCGATTCCCAAAACGTCAGAGCTGGTATAGACACGGAACACCTCATTCATGAAGAGATTCTGCAGCCTCTCCGCCGTCTCCTTCCTCTGAGTCCCCACCACAATGGTTGTGGGAATCCCTCTTCCGACCTCCTCCGCATGGGAAGGCCCGGAAAGCACGGCGATCTCCGCCGCGGGAATCTCCTGCTCAAGGATCTGCGAGAGAGTCATCAGCGTTTTTTCCTCAATACCCTTCGCCACATTCACAAGGATCTGACCCTGCTCCACAAAGGGTGCCATCCGGGCAGCCGTGCTCCTCACAAAGGGGGACGGAACCGCAAGGACGAGAACCTCCTTCTCCCTCACCGCACTCTCAAGATCCGTGGTAAAAATCATATCCTCCGGAAGCTTTACTCCCGGAAGCTTGTCCTTCTGCTCATGCTCCGCCTCAAGCATGGCGATTTCGTCTTCGAGAGCAGACCAGACTGTAACCTGATTTCCATTCTTATATAAGAGAAGGGAGAGAGCCGTTCCCCAGCTTCCCGCTCCGATGATACCTACCTTAGCCATTTATCATACCCCTTTCCCGGCAAAGCCTTTATTTGTCCTCATTCTTCTTGGTCAGATACGTTTTTCTCTCCTGCCCCTTCAAAAGACGCCCGATGTTTTCCCTGTGCTTATAATAGGCCATTGCGGCCAGCAGGATTGTCACTATGTACATCTCGTTCAGAATTCCCTGAGGAGCGCCGAAAAATCCCATCTGTCCCATTATCACCATCTCGGCGGTTATACCCACATAGACCAGAAGGGAACCCAGAGAAACGTAATGCGTGGTAAAAAAAATACCGAAAAAGACAAGCACGCCAACCGGGATAAAAAGAGGATGGAACGCCAGCACAAGTCCCGCCGTGGAGGCAATCCCCTTTCCGCCCTTGAACTTGAGATAAAAAGGGAAATTATGGCCCAGTATGGCTCCCGCAGCCGCATACAGCTTTAAAAGATAGACCTCCTGAGGATGGGACTTGCCAAAGAGCAGCTCGCACACCACAATGGCAAGGATTGTCTTCACAATATCCCCGGCCAGCACGATCAGGCCCGCCCTGGTTCCTAACACGCGCAGGGTGTTGGTTGTTCCCGCATTGCCGCTTCCATGCTCCCGGATATCAATTCCGTGCATCTTTCCATAAATGAATGCGGTCTGAAACAGACCAAACACATATCCGATCACAATACAATACAAACGTTCCACTCTACCTGCCTTCCTTTCTCTCCCTGATAATGAACCGAATGGGAGTACCCTTAAAGCCAAAGGCCTCTCTGATCTTATTCTCAATATATCTGGTGTAGGAGAAATGCATCAGCTCCTTGTCGTTGACAAAAATCACAAAGGTGGGCGGCTTCACCCCGGCCTGGGTAATGTAATAGAGCTTAAGGCGCTTTCCCCTGTCCGAAGGAGGCTGCTGCAGAGCCACCGCCTCTGACATAATCTCGTTGAGAACGCCTGTGGAAATCCTCATGGCGTGATTCTCCGAGACAACGTCGATCAGATCGAAGAGCTTGTTGATCCTCTGTCCCGTCACGGCGGAAATAAAGGTGATCTCCGCATAGGGCATATAGGAGAGAACCTCCCTGATCCTTGCCGTGTATTTATTCACGGTCTTGTCCGTCTTTTCCACCAGATCCCACTTGTTGACCGCAATGACGACCGCCTTTCCCCGGTCATGGGCGATCCCTGCAATCTTGGCATCCTGCTCCGTAACGCCCTCATTGCCGTCGATCAGAAGAACCACGACATCGGCACGCTCCACGGCGCTGACCGTGCGGACAATCATAAAATGCTCCAGATCCTCCTTCACCTTGTTTTTGCGGCGGAGCCCTGCGGTATCTATAAAAATATATTCCTTCTTGTTATGCTGTACCGGGGTATCCACCGCGTCCCTGGTGGTTCCCGCAATATCGGAAACGATCAGTCTGTTTTCCCCCAGCATCTTATTGATCAGGGAGGATTTCCCCACATTGGGCTTTCCCACGATGGCAACCCGGATTCTGCCGTCTTCCTCCTCGTCCTGCGGCATGTCGTCAAAATAACTGACCACCTCGTCCAGCATATCCCCGATGCCCATCCGGTTTGTGGAGGAAATGGGATGAGGGTCGCCGATGCCCAGATTATAAAACTCGTACACATCGGCCATATACTTCTGAAAATGATCCACCTTGTTTACCACAAGAATCACCGGCTTGTGGGACCGGCGCAGCATGTCCGCCACCTTGGCATCCGCATCCACAAGCCCCTGCTTCACATCCACCATAAACAGGATCACGTCCGCCGTGTTGATGGCGATCTGGGCCTGCTCCCGCATCTGGGAAAGGATCACGTCCCTGCTGTCAGGCTCGATTCCCCCCGTGTCAATCAGCGTGAACGACTTATCCAGCCAGGTCACGTCCGCATAGATCCGGTCCCTTGTGATGCCCGGCGTGTCCTTCACGATGGAAATTCTCTGTCCCGCCAGCATATTAAACAGTGTGGACTTTCCCACATTGGGTCTCCCTACCACTGCAACGATCGGTTTTCCACTTCTTTTACTCATCTATTCTGTCCTTTCCAAGAACTGCGTTTACAAAATCATATCCGCTTGATTTTACAATATCTGTCTTTACTTGTAAAGTCTTTTCCAGCTCGGGAACCGTAACGTCGTCCAAAAACACGTCCTCCCCGGCCCGGAGCATGTTTATGGGAAGAAGGAGCCTCTCTCCCAGCCGCTTCCCCTTAAGCTGGGCAATGAGATCCTGTCCCGTGATCAGACCCGAAACCGTAATTTTCTCCCCGAAAAAATCATTCCGGATTTCATGCACATGGACGGATATCCGGGGATACTCCTGCATGACCCTCTGGGACATCTCTGAAATGTAAGGAAAGGCGAGCTTTCCCGTCGCTATGGAAACCTCTCTTTGGGGTACGGCCATCCCCCGTTCCCTGTTGTCTTCTCTCAGCTCCTCCATGGCTTCCTCAAACTCATCCAAAAGCAGCCGGAGCAATCCCACACCGTTTTCCAGCTGCAGATAGCCGTCGTAATTCTCCGCACAGGGAAGCTCCTGCCCGGCAAGAATATACCACTCGTCGCTGGCATGGACAAAGTGGATGCCATACCTTTCCACAGCCTCCTTCTGAAAGTCGCTGATCACGGAAAGAACCTCTCTTGCATCCTCCCTGTCAAAGGGCTCCAGAGGATAGAGGCCCTCCCGGTACCTTGACAGCCCCACCGGCACCACGGACACACTCTCAAGATGCGGCAGGTATCTCATCAGCTCCCGGATGCTGAATATCAGCTCCTGTCCGTCATTCACGCCCTTGCACAGAACGATCTGGCCGTTCATGGCAATCCCGGCCTCATAGAGCCTGTCCACCTTTTTGAGAGCCTCCCCCGCAAACCGGTTGTTCAGCATCCGGCATCGCAGGGCCGGATTCATAGTCTGAAAGGAAATATTGATGGGCGAGAGCCGATACCGTATGATCCTGTCAAGATCGTGCTCCGACATATTGGTCAGCGTCACATAATTTCCCTGCAGGAAGGACAGCCTGGAATCGTCGTCCTTAAAATAGAGCGTCTCCCTCATTCCCGGCGGCATCTGGTCAATAAAGCAGAAAATGCACCTGTTATGACAGGATCTGTATTCGTCCATAAGCCCGTTATCAAAAACAACCCCCAGATCCTCGTCCTCGTCCTTATCCACCTCCAGAAGCCACTGCCCGCCGTCCGGCTTTTCAATCAGGATTTCCACATACGTATCTTCCATATAATACTGATAATCAAAAATATCCCCGATCTGATTTCCGCCTATGGAAAGCAGCCTGTCTCCCGGTTCGATACCAAGCTCCGCGGCAATGCTCTCCGGAAGTACTTTCTCAATCAGATGTCCTTTTTCCTTCTTATGCTCCATGTTCCTTTTCCCGTTCCAAAATTTGTCTTTCCTTCTCCATTTTACTAGAAATTTCTTGACGTGTCACTATCCTAATGATATAAAATAAAAGTATAGTTACATCATCCGGATACTTACAGCACTTGGAGGATAATATGCCTAATTTACACGAACTGGAAGCAGCTATTCCCGTTGCCCCCCTGAAACTGATTGTGCTTGATTCGGCAGTAATGCTAGGAAAACAGGTAAACAATCATCTCGTCAATTTCAGACGTGATGTGAAAAATATAGCAAAAAATGACCCCGCTTTCGAGGGTTATGTATCGGATAACTACATAGCGGACGCTGCCTGCTACCGTTTTGGCACCGGAGAGGGCAAAGGCGTCATCTCTGAATCTGTCAGAGGCAAAGACCTCTTTATTCTTGTGGACGTATGCAACCACAGTATTTCCTATACCATGAACGGTTATACCAATTACAAATCTCCTGACGACCATTATCAGGACTTAAAACGCATTCTGGCCGCCGTAAACGGCAAGGCACACAGAATCAACGTGATCATGCCCTTTCTGTACGAGGGCAGGCAGCACAAGCGAAACGGCAGGGAGTCTCTGGACTGCGCTTACGCCATTGAGGAACTCAGCAGCATGGGAGTCAAGAATTTCATCACCTTCGATGCCCATGATCCCAGGGTCCAGAACGCCGAACCTCTGCGAGGCTTTGACAACTTCACGCCGCCCTATCAGTTTACCCAGGCTCTTCTTCGGACCGATCAGAGTCTTCTCATTGACAAGGAGCATCTGATCGTGATCAGCCCTGACGAGGGAGCCCTTGACCGGGCCGTCTATTTTGCCAGCGTTCTCGGCGTGGATACGGGCATGTTTTACAAGCGCCGGGACTATTCCCGGATCGTCAACGGTAAAAATCCCATTGTGGCCCATGAATTCCTGGGAGACAACATCGACGGCAAGGATATTATCATTATGGACGATATCATCGCTTCCGGGGGAAGCATGATTGACACGGCCAGAAAGCTGAAGGAGATGAACGCCAAGCGGGTGTACATCTGCTGTACCTTCGGCCTGTTCACGGAGGGACTCGATAAATTTGACGAGGCCTATGAGAAATGTTACTTTGACAAGGTGATCACCACCAACCTCACCTATCAGCCCCCGGAGCTGAAGTCAAAGCCTTACTACGTGGAAGCCGACATGAGCAAATTCCTGGCTTCCATCATAGATTTCATGAATCACGATTCGTCCATGGCAAATGTCTACACTCCCACGGACAAGATTCATGAGATTCTCACCAAGTACAATAACAGAGAGCTCTATCTGGATCAGGAGGATCACGCCTGATCCAAAAGGATTCCGTCTCCAAAACAATACCAAAAGCTGTTCCAAAGCGTTAACCCGCCCGGAACAGCTTTTTTCGTTGGGAAATCCGTTTACGGATTTCCCGATGTTATTTCCAAAAACAGGGGAAATGTCAGGATGACCTTGAACAGGTCGCCGTCCACCACGATCTCAAATTTTCCGCGCATCGCCTCCGTCAGGTTCTTCGCTATGGAAAGCCCGAGGCCGCTTCCCTCCGTGGTTCTCGATTCATCCCCGCGGATAAACCGCTCTGTCAGTTCGTCCGAGCTCACCATCACCGGATTTCTGGAAATATTCCGGATAGAAAGCTCCACCTGCCCGGCTCCCGGAACCTCTGCGATATCTATATAGATCCTTGTGCCCTCCAGGGCATATTTGCAGATATTGTTGAAAAGGTTCTCGATCACCCGCCAGATTCTCCGGCTGTCCGCCTCGATCACGGTACTGCTTTTTACGAAACGGAAAACCGGAACCAGGGCCTTTGTCTCAAACTTCTCCGAAAACTCTCCTATGGTCTGATTCAACAGCTCCACCAGATTGATCTGCTCCCACTGAAGTACGATATTGCCCGAGGAGATCTTGGAAGCCTCCACCAGATCGTCCGTGAGCTGCTTGAGCCGCTGAGACTTTGCAACAAGCACCTCCACATACTCCCTGATCCTGGGATCCTCTATATTTTCCCTCCTGATCAGATCCACATAATTGATGATGGATGTGAGCGGGGTCTTGATATCATGGGAGACATTGGTGATCAGATCCGCCTTTAATCTCTCGTCCTTCATACTGGTTGCCACGGCATTTCGGATGCCCTCTCCAATCCCGTTCACCTCCCTTGCAAGCACCAGGTTATCTCCGTGGAACTGACTCTCGTCAATCTTGTACTCCATATCCCCGGAATTGATGCGCTTGATTCCCTCCAGGATCTTCTGCCTGTCCAGAGCCATGCGGTACAGCACAATGCCTACGAAAAGATCCGCAGCCAAAACCAGGAGCAGCATAAGGATAAATCCCTCACTCTCAAACACAAGCCCCGCAAAGATCAGGAGCAGATTGATCAGCACAAACGCCCCGTAGGGAATCCAGGTCCGCAGCACCACCGCCGAGTGATCGTAAAAGTACAGGGCTCCCTTTCTGACCAGACCTCCCATTCTTTTGAGAAGGCTTTCCCTCCACAGCGTCCCGGCCCGGAGCCTTCTTACAAAGCTGTAATACACGAAGGAGAAGGCCAGGCTCACAAACAGGGCAAACAAAAGAACCACGGCGAGCATCCCGTAATTGCCGGACAGATCGGGCCCATAGATATTATACCGGATCACATTCGCCGCCATAACGGCCAAAATGACCAGTACCACTGCTATAAAAACCATCAGCTCCGTGGGAATATGATCCTCCCTGCGCATTCTGATGCAAAGCTTTCCCTCCTCAGTTCTTCCCGCTCTCCCTTCCAGGAAGGTCAGGATCACAAGCACGGCCAGATAAAAGACCGCAAGCACCACGCCAATTGCCAGGTACTGCCACATATTGGGAGAATAGCTGTTAAACCTGGCGTACACATCATAGAAGGCATCGCCCTTCACATAGTCCCTGCTCACTCCCACCAGGATCTGCGTATTCTCCGGATAGGCGTAATCATACCCGTTCAGCACATGCCTTACGGTATCCTCCTCAATCAGAGTGTTTGTCTCATATATCATATCGTAAGGATTATAGATAATATATCTTGCACACTGCTCCTTCAGCTTCTTTTCCAGTTCCGCAAGAGAAGTAGAGGTTATCTTCTGATTGCTGTAGATCTGGGTCTCATCCCCCACGGTGCGCCGGATGTAATAGACCACATTACTGTTGTTTCTGTCATAGTATTCCTGATATTTCAGATACTCCTGATAATTGACCTCCAGATCCAATGCCGCCTTTTTCACGTTATCGCAGAGCTCATAGTACTCATTCCAGGAGGAGACATAATTCTCAATATTTTTGCCCTCCACCGTGCAGTAACGGTTATAGAGAATCGTGGCATCTGCATCATCCCGGATACTGCCGCCATCGTCCGGAAGGATATTCCCGGACACGTCCACAATATCCGTATGGCTCTTAAAATCGGAGTTGAGATAGCTGCTGATGCCGCCTTCCATATCCGCATCCACCACCGTCACGGTGCGGTATCTGGATAAAAACCGGTCCGCCTCCTCCGCTGACAGATGCGTCTCATCGTACTCAAAACCGCTCTGAGCCCATTTGATCAGATCGTCCAGATAATATCTTGCCGTGATATATTCTTTTCTGATATTCCCGTAGCGTTGTGCAAAAGCGGTAACGTCCACTTCCTTTTCCGGGTCAAACACCCCATCCGTCTCCATCTGGCTCCGGATAGTGCCGTAACAGATCAGATCCGAGACACTATGCCCCAGAATCCTGTTAAAAATCTCCGAATCCTCGAAGCTGGTATCCGCATCCTTCATGGTAAGCTGATAGATCGCCTCCCCGTTCTTCGTATGCACCTCCACCAGCCCTCCGTAAAGAAAAAGAGTCAGAAAAAGGACAGCCCCGACAAAGCTCAGATGCTGAATAAAATGAAGAAAACCCCTGCTAAACTTTTTGCTCATATGCGTTCTCCCTACTGTTTTTCGATCTTGTATCCCACTCCCCAGACCACCTTAAGGTATCTCGGCTCCTTGGGATTGATCTCGATCTTTTCTCTGATATGCCGGATATGGACGGCCACGGTATTATCTGCGCCGATCGCCTCCTCGTTCCAGATATTTTCATAAATCTGGTCGATGGAAAACACTCTTCCCTGATTTTTCACAAGCAGCAGCAGAATATTGTACTCAATGGGAGTCAGCTTCACGCCGTCCCCGTCCACCGTCACCTCCTTGGTATCATCATTGATACAAAGGCCTCCCACCGTAAAAAGAGCGTTGTTTTCCGCATTCAGGTTGCCAAGCTGCGTATAACGCCTCAGATTGGATTTCACCCTGGCCACCAGCTCCAACGGATTAAAGGGCTTGGTCACATAATCATCCGCTCCGATGTTAAGTCCCAGAATCTTGTCGGAATCCTCGGACTTGGCAGATAGAAAAATAATCGGAATACTGCTGTACTCCCGGATTTTAATGGTAGCTCTGATTCCGTCCAGCCTTGGCATCATAATGTCAATGATGAGGAGCTGGATATTGTGCTCCTTCAGCATCCGGATCGCCTGCTCTCCGTCGTAGGCCTTGTAAATCTGATAGCCCTCCTGGTTCAGGTAAATTTCTATGGCATCCACAATTTCCTTATCGTCGTCGCAGACAAGTATATTCGTCATTTTTGTACCCATGCCTTTCCCTTTTCTCCTCCGCTCTCTTAACTGTTATAAGTAAAGCATAAATTCTTTAAGTGTTTTATAGCAAAAAGTTTAAGATTCCCTTAATTCCATAAAAGCCCCAAGATTTCCCCTTTTTCCTCCCGTGGCCCTGTGCGAGAACAGATAGCCGCTGTTGCAGCAGGTGCACAGATCCGTGACCTCAAGATTTTCCGGCAAAATTCCCGCTTCCAGCAGAATCCTCCGGTTAGCCTCCCACAGATCAAGCTGATATTTTCCTTCCTCTCTCCCCGGCTTTAACACTGCGCCGGCCTCCTCCCCGAAAAGCTCCGCGAACTTTTCTGCAACATCCCATCCCACCTCGTAGCAGTCCTGGCAGATGGAAGGCCCTATGGCCGCCCTCACGTGCTCCGGCCTGGTGCCGAATTCCTCCCTCATGGCGCCAAGCGCCGCCGCCCCGATCCTGCTTACCGTTCCCCGCCACCCGGAATGCACAAGGCCTATGGCCCGCCTGCCTGGATCCGCCAGAAAGATGGGCACACAGTCCGCATAAAAGGTGGCAAGAATCAGCCCCGCCTGGTCCGTGATCAGTCCGTCCACATCCGAATAGTCCTTGTCCCTCGTCACACCCTTTCCCGCATCCGCCAGCGTCACTTTCCTGATATTTGCGGTGTGCGTCTGGTCCGAGCACACGATCCGGTCCGGCGTACTGTGAAATACCGCGGCAATTCTCCTGAAATTTTCATCCACCGCCTCCTTTTCGTCCCCTCTCGTATAGCTCAGATTCATGGAGGCGTAAAATCCCCTGCTGACCCCTCCTCTTCTGGTGGAAAACAGATGTCTCACCATCCCGGCACCTTCCAGGCCCGGAAAGACCAGATATTCCGTCTCTTCGTGTTTCCTCCGAATCAGAACCGGGCTCTCTCCCTTTCTCCTCAATGCGTTCCCTTCCCTGTTCTCCATATATTTCCCTGACCTTTCCCGCATCTCCTACCAGATTGGCGCTCCGCCCTGATTCCTGTAAAAAAATGCGTTTTTATACCACCTGATTTCTTCCCCGCCAATAGCCACCACATCATACCTGACCTGCATATCCTGATATTTTTTGTTCCTAATACGAAAATAATCGGAGACCCGGCAGATTTTCATCTGCTTTCCCGCTCCGACTGCTTCCTCAGGCATTCCGCTTCTTTCGTTCCTTCGATATTTTACCTCCACGAAAACAAGACAGCCTTCGTGGATTCCCACAAGATCAATCTCTCCCTGGCGGCATCTGAAATTTCTTTCCAGAATCCTGACCCCCTGTTCCTCCAGAAAAGCCGAGGCCTTTTCCTCAAAGGCCCTTCCCACGCTCACACGATCCAATCTCTTCCTCCGTCTCCTCTACTTCTTCTGTCCCATCTTTGCCTTGATCTTATCCATGGCATCCACAAACACGAGAATCTCCGCCACCACCTCATAGAGCTCCGGCGGAATCATTTCCCCGATATCCAGTCTGGACAGAGTGTCCGCAAGCGAATCATCCCGGTGCACCGGCACATCCGCTTCCTTTGCCCTCTCTATAATCCTCTCCGCCAGAGCGCCCTTCCCGGAGGCAATGACCTTGGGCGCATCCTCCTCCGGATTATAGGAAAGAGCTATGGCCTGTTTGGGTTTTTCCTTCTTCTCCTTCATCCGCACTGCTCCTTTCGCCCTGATCGTCAGGCTCTCGCATCAAAAGAATTGCCCGACAGGACTGAGATATTTTTTCCCTGCTTCAGGATTTCTTCCATTACGGTTTCCGGCCCTTCCTCTCCCTTTTTGACAAATGACGCACTCATGGAATATCCCCTCTTGTTCAGCCTCTCGTTCAGAAGATCAATATGGCTGGCTATGAGATCAAGGGCGCTGTCATCCCTCAGATAAAACTTGGTGGAAACCTTGCTGTCCCGCAGAGCCACATGCACATCCACACTGCCAAGGCTCTCCATGTCAAGATGAAGAAGCGCACTGACCTCTCCGTCCTTCTTCGCCAGATTCTTTTTGTTGGTGTAGACATAAAGCTCGCCGTTCGCATCCTTTCCCTGCATCTTCAGGGGAAGCTGCACATAAGTGAACAGCTGATTCAGCTGATTCATGAAATCAATACTGCCCGACATATTGGAAACCGCCTTTGCAGCAGGAGTGTCAGAAGCGGAATTCTGTTCCAGCGCCCTGGAAAGGCGGCCAAGCTGGCCATTCAGCCGCTGATACAGCTCTTCCACCTTCTTTTCTCCCGCCACCTCCTCAGGAGTCAGCATCCACTGCTTTGACATCTCGTTTTTGAGAAGCGCATGAAATTCCTTTCCTCCCAGAAGCGGTGCAAAGTCCCTGCTCTCCCCCGCAAGCTCGCTGTCCCTGATCAGGCTGCCGAGCCTGCCAAGCAGCTCCTTGACGGGAAGCTCTCCTGAGGCAAGCTGCCTCACCAGCTCCTTTGGCACCCCTGCCTTCAGCATCTGATCCGCAAGTGAGGAAAATTCCTTCCCGGAAAGTCCAAGGCTCTCCAAAAGCTCCCTGCCAAAAGCAGTCTCCTTACCCTCTGAAAGGATTTCGGAAAACAACTCAGATATATCCGGCTTTAAGGCGGTTCCCTCCTGTGCGGGTACGCCTTGCGCTCCCCCCGTTACGCCGGATGCGCTCTCCATGTCCGCCTCTCCGGCAAGAAACGTGAAAATTTCACGATACAGCGCAACGCCTTCCTCCGCATTCCCCGAGGAAACCATCTGAGTAAAGGTCTCCCCGAGCGCATCCGCTATATCACGAAGGCCCTCCGTCATCTGATGTTCCAGATTTTTGTAAGCCTCCATCTGAAAAATATTGTTTTCCGTAACCGGAAGTCCCAGCCGGTTAAGCTGCACCAGAGTCTCCAATCCCGCCTGAGGATTCTGACCCATAAGACGCATCATCTGGGCAAGAGAATTTTTATCAATGGACATTCCCTCCTGCATCATGATCTGAACCATTTTTACCGTCGCCGCCGTTTCCGGAAGGCCTGCCATCTGCAAAGCCCTGGAAATATTGGGATCGTTTGCCGTGTTCGCAAACAGAGGACTGAGAAGCACCTTGGAACCGCCGGCATTTTTCAGTATGGCAAAGGTCATAAGCTGTCCCGGCTCTATGGATATATTCCCGTCAAGCCTTGCCCGGAGCAGCTGATCCTTACCGATGGCGAGCAGGATATCGCTTCCGTTTTTCTCTATCACTTCCCCTGTCACGGACTGCCCCTGGGTCTTTCCCGCTATCTCCCTGAGCCCATTGTTCAGGTTCCGCTCCAAAGCCGCCGGAAGCTCCTTTCCTCCGTTCTCCGTATGTAATTGACTGCCCTGTGTAAATAATGAGGAAAGTCTCATAAATCCTCCTGAATCCTTATATCACAGGCACCCGCGCCCGCAATCAAGCTATAAGATTTTTGATAAAGCTTTTTCGGTGAATCGGCGTTGGCCCGTATTTTCTCAGCGCTTCTATGTGGGCGGCGGCTCCGTATCCCTTATTGGAAGCAAAGCCGTACTCCGGAAAAACACTGTCATACTCCACCATCAGACGGTCTCTCGTCACCTTGGCAATAATACTGGCAGCCGCAATGGATACGCTCTTCGCATCCCCCTTGATGATAGGAATCTGTCTGACGGCAACCCCGGGTATGGTAACGGCATCATTGAGAAGAAGGTCAGGCTGCGGGTCCAGCTTTGCGATGGCCTCCCGCATGGCCTCATAGGTCGCATTGAGAATATTGACCTCGTCAATCCTCTCCGGAGCCACGAATCCCAGCCCCGTAGATACGGCCTTTTCCATGATCACCAAAAATAACTCCTCTCTCTTTTTTTCGGAGAGCTGCTTGGAATCATTAAGATATAAAATGTCACAATCTTTTGGAAGAATCACGGCACCCGCAACCACCGGTCCCGCAAGAGGCCCCCGTCCCACCTCGTCAATTCCGCAGATAAAGGAGCAGGAGGAATACTGCCTCTCGTAAGCCTTCATCCTCTCCGTTCGTTCCAGCTCCTTCCCGTGGGCGGCAAGCCTTTTTTCCGCCCTGCCTACAAGGCTCCTCACCCCCGCACGCTGATCTTCCTCATACACGCGGATCAGATCAGGCAGGCCGCCGATATCCGCCGCCTGAAAAAGCTTACCGATCTCTCCGACACTCTTTTGTTCCATAAGCACCTCCGGTCACTGGTGCTGAATCATGCCCACGTCATTGAGCGGCCAGATCCGCACCCAGGCTTTTCCCACAAATTCATCCCGATGAATATTCCCGACCACAGGATCCCTGCTGTCCGAGCTGTTATTCCTGTTATCGCCCATCACAAAATATTCTCCCTCGCCGAGAGTAATGGGCTCATAGGCGCGCCCGGGATCCTGGATCACTTCCTTGCCATAGCCCTCCTCCAGAATCTCTCCGTCTATATAAATATTACCGTTTTCATCAATATAGACCGTTTCCCCCGGCAGTCCGATAATGCGCTTGATATAGTAGGTTCTCTCCTCGTAGCGGAAGGGAAACACGATAATGTCAAATCGCTCCGGCTCCGCAAAGCGGTAGGAAATCTTATCCACGATCAGATTGTCTCCGTCGTTCAGCGTGGGCTCCATGGAGCTCCCGCTCACCTTTGTGCGCTGTCCCACATAAGTCACCACCAAAAAGGTCAGGGCCAGAACCATCAGCAGATAAATACTCGTACTTAATATTTCTTTCAGTGTCTTATTCACAGCCATTCCTCCGGATGCTCCAATGTGATTTTGCCAATCTTCCCGCTCCTGAAATCGTCCAGAACCATCCGGGATGCCCGCTGCAGATCAGGCTCCTGACCCTTTAAAAAGCAATGCTTTCTTTCACAGATCTCCTTTAACGCCTCAAAGGGATCCTCCTTCTCCTGTATCTCATAGCGCTGCTCCAAAAGGCTGCCGTACTCCTTAAGAAGATACCGGATCACTCCATAGGCCAGCTCATCTGTCTGAAGGATCTCATCGTTGATGGAGCCGATCATTGCCAGCCTCTCGCCCACCTCCTGACTCTCAAAACGGGGCCACAAAATACCCGGCGTGTCCAAGAGCTCAAGACTCTGATTCAGCCGAATCCACTGCTTGCCCTTGGTGACTCCCGGCTTGTTTCCCGTCTTCGTACAGGCCCGGCCCGCAAAGGAATTGATAAACGTGGATTTCCCCACGTTGGGAATCCCCACCACCATGGCTCTCACGGGCCGGTTCTTGATTCCGCGCTTCTGATCCCGCTCCATCTTTTCCCTGCAGGCCTCTCGCACAAGCCCCTGAATGGATTTTACACCGCTCCCCGTTCTGGAATTGATTTCCAGAATGTGAAATCCCTTCTCCTTAAAGAAGGAAATCCACGCCGCATTCCACTTCGGATCCGCCAGATCCGCTTTGTTGAGCAGAATAATTCTCGATTTATTCCGTGCCAGTCCGTCAATATCAGGATTGCGGCTGCTCATGGGAACACGGGCATCCACCAGCTCAATCACAAGATCGATGAGCTTAATATTTTCCTCCATCATCCGTCTGGCCTTCATCATGTGACCCGGATACCATTGATAATTCATAATTACTCCTATCTGTTATTTTACAAAGCCAAAATCATCCTCACCGCAGGGCAGGTGAAACCAGACCTTCCCCGCAATTGTTTCTTTTTTTACCGGACCGATATTTCCGGAACGGCTGTCCTCGCTGTTGTTCCTGTTATCGCCCAGCACAAAAAACTCGTCGCTTCCGAGCTGTACCTCCACCTGTGCAATCCCGGCATCCGCGATCTTGTCATAGCGCTCGTCCTCGACAAGCAGCTCGCCGTTGATATAAACATATCCCCCGACAATCTGCACCGTCTCACCGGGAAGTCCCACCACCCGCTTGATATAGTAATGGGAATTTTTATTTCCGTTTGGCAGAAAAGCCACCACGTCCCCTCTCCCTGGCGAGGAAAGCCTGTACAGGAGACGGTTGACCAGCACCTCCTGCCCGTTATAAAGCTTCGGCTCCATGGAAACCCCGATAACTCCCACCTTCATTCCCACTGAAAAAACAATGACAAACGCCACAAAAACGGCGGCAAAGGCACAAAAAACAGTGGAAAAAATTTCCCGGATCATGGATTTGCTTATTTTCTTTTCCTTCTCATAAAAGGTCAGCCCTTTTTTCCTGGCCATAATTTACTTCCTTTCCACCTATGAATTGTACCATATGCCGGAATATTAGAAAAGGACAATCGCAAGCAATTGTCCTTACTGTCACAGCTCTTATTTAACCCTTTTTCTCCTTAACCTTGGCCTTCTTACCCACGCGGTCTCTCAGGTAGAACAGCTTCGCTCTCCTTACCTTACCTCTGCGCACCACCTCGATCTTCTCCACGTTGGGGGAATGAAGGGGCCATGTCTTCTCAACGCCCACGCCGTTGGAGGTCTTTCTCACGGTAAAGGTCTCCCTTGCGCCGCCGCCCTGTCTCTTCAAAACAGTGCCCTCAAAAACCTGAATTCTCTCGTGGTTTCCCTCTCTGATCTTACCGTATACCTTAACCGTATCGCCTACACGGAAATCAGTGATCTCTGACTTAAGCTGGGCATCCTCGATGCTCTTAATAAACTTGTTCATTCTTATTCTCTGCTCCTTTCACTGCCATTTGCATTTCAACTGGATGTTCTTAATACGACTGTAACAGAGGACCATCTCATCTCGGCAACATTAATAATCTATCACACTCCGTCACAAAATGCAAGTCCTTTGTGCCGCTCTTTCAGCCTTTTTTCGTTTTCTCTCTTCCCGCTTTGCCTTTTTGACAAAGTACTCCTGATTTTCCCCGGCCCATCTCTCGTAGAGATCCGGACGCAGCCGCCTTGTCCTTTCGAGGGACTGTTCCAGCCTCCATTCCTCCACCTTGGCATGATCGCCGGAGAGCAGGATCTTCGGAACCGGCTTCTCCATCCATACCTCAGGCCTTGAATACTGGGGATATTCCAGAAGTCCGTTGCCAAAGCTCTCCGTTTCCCCTGAGGTCTGATTGCCAAGCACACCCGGAACCATGCGGGATATGGCATCGATCATCACCATGGCGGGAAGCTCTCCCCCGGTGAGGACATAATCGCCCACGGACACGTAATCCGTTACGATCTCCTCGATCACCCTCTCGTCAATCCCCTCATAATGTCCGCACAGAAAAATCAGATCCTCCTCCCCTGCAAGCTCCTTTGCCATTGCCTGGTTAAAGGTCTGCCCCAAAGGAGTAAGGTAAACCACCCTGGTTCGCCCGGCGGTTTGCCGCTTCCGCTCCCGGATGGATTTCTCCACCGAAAGATAAGCGTCATAAACGGGCTGCGCCTGCATCAGCATCCCCGCACCGCCCCCGTATGGATAGTCGTCCACCTTTTTATGCTTGTCAAGGGTATAATCCCTGATGTTGACCGCCTCCAGAGAAATGATGCCCGACGCAATGGCCCGCCCCATGATGCTGGTATTAAGCCCCTGGAGAATCATATCGGGAAACAGCGTCATCACATGAAAATTCGTACCGGAATTCACGGACGGACTCATGATAAAAGTCCCTCCAGCAGATGCACCTTCATCTGTCCGGCTGCCAGATCCACAGACAGAATACAGTCCCTGATTGCGGGAATCAGAACTTCCTTTCCGTCGTCCGCCTCCACCACATAGACATCGTTTGCCCCGGTTGTAAGAACATCCTTCAGCACGCCGCCGAAGGAGCCGTCCTCGTTTTCCACCCGGACTCCCAGCAGGTCAGCGATAAAGTACTCGTCCTTTTCCAGCTTTACCGCATCCTTCCTTTCAATCAGAAGACTCTTTCCTTTATATTTTTCAATATCATTGATATTGTCATAGCCTTTGAACTTTAAAATTGCAAACTGCTTAAAAAACTTGACACCCTCGATCTCAAGCCTCAGCTTCTCCTTCCCTGTATCCAGGGTGACCTCCTTCAGCTTCTTAAAACGGTTTACATCATCCGTGGTGGGGAATACCTTGACCTCCCCGCGAATTCCGTGGGTTGAGGAAATAATTCCCACCTGCAGGAGCTGCTCCATAAAAATACCTCCATGACTTATAAAGGATGTTCCCGAAAGAACATCCTTTATCTCAGACGATTTCCACGTCCACTTTTTTGTTTTCCTTAGATGACGCTGCCTTAACTACGGAACGTATTGCCTTCGCAATCCGACCCTGCTTTCCGATGACTTTCCCCATATCGGACGCAGCCACATGAAGTTCCACAATAATGTGTCTGCTCTCTTCCTTCTGTGTTACGACCACCTCATCAGGATGATCTACGAGAGCCTTTGCGATCACTTCAACCAATTCCTTCATAGTCCACCTCCCAAAGAGTTGTCAACCTCACCTATTTTGAAATTCCTGCCTTCTCAAAAATCTTGCTGACAACCTCTGTAGGCTGTGCACCGTTTGCCAGCCATTTCTTAGCCAGCTCTTCATTTACCTTGAAGCTGCTGGGCTCAGTTCTGGGATCATAAGTTCCGATTTCCTCGATGCATTTGCCATCTCTGGGGGATCTGGAATCCGCTACTACGATTCTATAGAAGGGAGCTTTCTTCTGACCCATTCTTCTCAATCTGATTTTTACTGCCATTTTTTTCACCTCCGCAAAGTTAAAATATATATTTGAATAAAAATTCCAAATATCATGAATAAATATTAAAACGGGAACCTCATGCCGCCAAAGCCTCTGCCCCTTTTGCCTCCCATGAGATTGGGCATCTGCTTCATCATCTTCTGGGACTGCTCAAACTGCTTGATAAAACGGTTCACCACCGCAATATCCACTCCCGCCCCTTTGGCGATCCTGTGCTTCCTGCCGGGATTGAGGAGCTTGGGATTTTTGCGCTCTGCGGGAGTCATGCTGAGAACGATGGCCTCGGTTCTTGCCAGCTGCTTTTCATCGATCATGGATTCAATGTCTCCCAGCTGCTTTCCCATACCGGGAAGCATCCCGAGAATACTGGCAAGTCCTCCCATATTGCGCATCTGCTTCATACTTTCCAGATAATCCTCAAAGTCAAATCTGCCCTTCTTCATCCGGGCAGCCATTTCCTTTTCCTTGTCCTCGTCAATGGAAATGCTCTCCTGGGCCTTCTCTATCAGGGAGAGCACATCTCCCATCCCCAGGATGCGTCCTGCCATCCTGTCGGGATAGAACTGCTCCAGGTCTGAAAGCTTTTCCCCCATACCCACATAGAGAATAGGCTTCCCCGTGACCGCCTTGACGGAAAGCGCCGCACCGCCTCTGGTGTCGCCGTCCATCTTGGAGAGAACAACGCCGTCAATACCGATCCTGTCATCGAATTCCTTCGCCACCGTGACCGCATCCTGTCCGGTCATGGCATCCACCACGAGCAAAGTCTGATGGACCTCCACATTGTTCTTGATGTTCTCAAGCTCCTCCATCATCTCTTCATCTATATGAAGACGTCCGGCCGTATCAAGAATCACCACGTTATGCCCGTTTTTCCGGGCATGCTCCAGAGAAGCCCTGGCGATATCCACCGGATTCTGGTTGTCTCCCATGGCAAAAACATCCACCTTCTGTTTTTCCCCGTTGATCTGAAGCTGCCTGATTGCCGCCGGTCTGTATACGTCGCAGGCCACAAGGAGCGGCTTCTTTCCCTTCAACACCAGCTTTCCCGCTATCTTGGCAGTCGCAGTGGTCTTACCTGCACCCTGAAGGCCGCACATCATGATAACCGTCGTTGACTTTCCCGGCTGCATTTTGATTTCCGTGGTCTCAGATCCCATCAGGGCGATCATCTCTTCATTTACGATCTTGATCACCATCTGTCCGGGATTAAGCCCGTTCATCACGTCCGCACCAACGGCACGCTCTTCCACGGACTTCACAAACTGCTTTACCACCTTGAAATTCACATCCGCTTCCAGAAGCGCAAGCTTTACCTCCCGAAGAGCTGTCTTCACATCCTCCTGCGTCAGACGTCCCTTGCTCCGCAGATTCTTAAAAACATTCTGAAGTTTATCTGTCAAGCTCTCAAATGCCATTAATTAAAGCTCCTCCAATATCTGTCCGGAAATATGCCGGATTCTTTCCGCAAGCTCCCTGCGCGAAAGCTCTTCATTCTCCGTCAAAAGGTCAATCTCCTTTATCCTGTCTTTAACGGTCAAAAATCTTTGAATCAGATGCAGCTTGTTTTCATATTCCAGCAGAGAATTGTCGCACCTTCTGATCAGATCATGCACACCCTGTCTGCTGATGCCGTACTCCTGCGCAATTTCGCCGAGCGACATATCCTCAAACACCGCATCTTCATATATCATTTTCTGATGGTCTGTCAGCAGCTCACCGTAAAAGTCATACAGCAGACTCCGCTCAACGATCTTTTCCATTTCAATCACCTTAGGTAGAATACAACAAAAAAAGAGGGGTGTCAAGTGTTTTTTGTTGACAGTCCTCTTTTTAAATTTCCAGGTCAGACGGCAATGCGTTCAGTACCTTCTTATACGCCCTGCTGAAGGTGGAATAATCCTTGAATCCGCACTCCATACAGGCCGTGGTGGCGGACGTTCCCGACAGAATCAGATTTCTGGCGGCAAGCACCCTCTTTTCCAGAATATACTGATGCATGGAATAGCCGGTTTCCTCCTTAAACTTGCGCATCATATGATATTTGCTCAGATAAAAGCAGGCGGAAAGACTCTCTATGGACAGATCCCCGCTGAGATGGTCATTAATATAGTGAATCATCTCCACGATCTTCTTGTCATATCTGGCCGTCTTGTGAAAAATCTCCCTGCTCTTCACACAGCATCTGTTCAGCTCAATGAGAAGCTTCAGAAACAGGATGCGCCTGTACATTTCCTCCGCATAGGCCGTGTCCTTCCCGGTCCGTTCGAGAAGCCTGATGGTTTCAAACAACAGCCCGCTGTCAGAGGCAGAGAGCCGAAGGACATTGCTCTCCTCCGTGTAAGTCATCCGAAAACACAGATCCAGCTCGCCCTCCTTCTCCGAATGCTCTTCGAGATACTCCTTCGAGATGTAAAAAACATATCTCTCATAGGGCTCGTCCGTCCCGATAAAGGGCTTGTGAATCTGCCCTCTGTTGACCAGAAGAATATCGTGGGGTTCCAGATGGTAGGCCTTGCCCTCGATATGATACTCCACATTCCCCGAGATAAACCAGATCAGCTTGTGAAAATCATGGTAATGATATTCATATTTTCCAGGCTCCTTGTCCTTTAAGTGAAACAGCCGGAACTTCTCCGTCAGATATCCGCTTTTAACAAATTCCCTGCTCTCCCGCATCGTAATGCCACCCGTCTCTTTCCAGCCCCTGCAAGATGTCTCAATCCTTCGCCGCCAGGTCCTTCATACAGATATTCAGATCCACATCCCCGCTGATACCGCTCACGGATCCCTTGGAGGAATACTGCCAGATGCTGAACTCATATGGGAAATAAACCGGTGTGCTGTAATAGGCAAACCACTTTTCATATTCCTCCAGCCGGTTCATATCCAGCATAATCATAAATGTCTTGAGATTTCCATAAATCATGGGCGTATATCCCGCAGCCTTAATGGTCTCGCAGAAAGCGATACAGTTCTCCGTATACTGCTCCCTGGTAAGCTTTGCCGTTCTCGCATCCTCCGAGGTCACCTCCTCAATGTCAATAACCACAGGATACGTGATATCGTAAGGCTCGATCAGCTCAAGGACAAACTCCGCCTCCTCCACGGCCTCCGCCTCGGTCATTGCCTGGGTGAAGAAGTAAATTCCCGCATGGATATTATTCTCGAGCGCTCCCTCTATATTGTCCGCAAACCTCTCATCCTCTGTCAGCTTTCCCTCCGTGGTTCCCCGTATCCCGGCCCTGATAAAGGCGTACTCCACTCCGTCCGAGGCCACCTCCTCCCAGTCTATCTTCCCCTGGTATCTGGAAACATCAATTCCCTTTCTGGAAATCACCTCATCGGTATCGTCCACGTATTCCACCAGCCCGCTTTCGAGCAGTTTAAAATTGTCGTATACATAATCATGCTTTTTCAGCTGATCGGAAATGGGAAAGAAATGATACTCTCCATCCGCATAGACGACCACATCCTCCTGAAAGAAATCCCGGAGCATGGCCGTAGCCGTCCCGCCTCCGCTCATCTTTTCCTTCAATTCATTGAGAAACGCGCCCCTCTCCTCCTGTCTGGCCAAGACAGCTGCCTCCTCCAAATAGGAGTCCAGATCCGCCTGTGTGTAAATATAAATATCCTGAAGCTTCTCAAGATCCTGAATCTGCGCCATGGTCTCCTGCGTCTGATTCCTCAGAGCATAATTTTTGAGAAGAAGCACAATGCAGCCCGTCAGCGCCGCCAGGGTGATCATGCAAAAAACAATATTCGTAAACAAACTGATGCTCTGTCTTCTTTTTTTCCTTTTAATTCTGCTGTTTTCCATACCCAAACCTTTCCTTTGTGTTTACTCCCTGCTTCGAACCTTTTGCGATTTAAAACACCGGGTCCGTGTTTTATTATACCGTATCTGATCCCTCTTGTGAAGTTCATTATTGGTCAAAAGCCCGGAGCATGTCTTCCGGAGTTACTGTTCACTCACAGCCGTCAGTTCGCAAAGCGGACTGACGGCTGTGAGTGAACAGTAACCTTCCGGAATATGGAATCAATCACAGTAAAGATAAGCATTCCTGCAGTAAGCCCGCCACTTGACGGTCTATGGTAAATAATTCTTGAAATAAGGATTTGAGCTCCGCCCTGGTCGATGAGTTATCCAACAACTCATTGATATTGCGGGGCAGACCATAGCCGGTCTGGGGCGAAACACCCAGAAGCGCCCAAATCCGCCATGCCTGATCGTGAAAATGCAGGTGCAAACCGGATGCCTTCATAAGAATTTCCCTGCCTTTATCGTTGTCGATCATGGGCACCAGAGTGTTCCGACAGCATTCAGATGCATGCCATCTGTTTTCTATGGCAAGGCCATTTATTCTGTTTAACCAAAGGCCAAGTTTTTTTCCATCCGACTCCGTTTCCAGCTTTTGACATATCTTTTGTTCCAGCTTATTCCTGCTATCGGCATTCAGGTGACGAATCATATGATCGAGAGATTCGGACAGGGAAATGGCGCTGTCATACTTATCCGTTATAAATACAATGCTGCGAAGCTTATTGTACCATTCCTTATTAAGCTGCGGTGAATGGCGAAATTTCATCAGGTACGGGAAATTTTTGTCATCACAGTATCCCGTTATCACCGCCCACACATCGCCGCCCCCTAATTTGATTAAGACAGGCCTCCTTTCCTTAACAGACTGCTTTATCCTGTCAAACAGGAGATCTTCTTCTGTATTTTTATTCATCGACTCATAGCGATAACCAGATGCATACAAGGCCAATGAGAGCCTGTCAAGCGCAGTCTGCGAAAATTTGTCCGCCATGTATGGTTCGTCGTACGAATTGCCAATTTCCCCGTCTATCCAAAAATATGCGCAGCCTGTTACTGTAATTAAATATTGATATATTTTAAGGTGATGTTTGTGGAGAAAAGGTTCTTTATCACAACTGCCGCACCGTATGCAGTCACGCTGGAATCTTCCGCAGAAAAAGGGGGTGTCTTCCGTGTAAGCGTTCCGATAGAGCAGGATAGAAGAAAGGGCACCAAAAAATGAGTTTCTTTGTGCATTTACAGGAAAAGAGACTAAGCCTTCCATATTTTTTGACATATATATTCCTCCATTATCATGATTGAATCAATTTTTTTGTCGAAAATACTACTTTAAATCCGAAAAGTATGCTACACTGAATAGGTACAAGGAGGCCTTCCATGAAAATTGAAGAGACGATTTTAAACAGCTTTGCTTTGAATTACCCTTTAGAGCGTCTGGCTCCCTTAGACCAGATATTATTTTTGGATATAGAGACCACCGGGTTTACCGCCGCAAGCTCTCAGCTCTACCTGATCGGCTGCGCCTTCTACCGGGAGGGCAACTGGCATATCAAGCAGTGGTTTGCCCAGTCGCCGGAAGAAGAACCGGAGTTATTAAAGGCTTTTTTCTCCTTTGCAAGAGATTTTTCCTATCTGATGCATTACAACGGAAACGCCTTTGATCTTCCCTATCTGAAACAGAAGGTGATCGCCTACGAGCTTCCTTACAGTTTTAACGGCTTTGAAGGAATTGATATTTACAGACGGATTTCCCCTTACAAAAATTTCCTCAAGCTCCCTAACTGTAAGCTCAAAACCATCGAATACTTTCTTGGAATCGCAAGGGACGATACATACGGCGGCGGAGAGCTGATCCAGGTTTACAGGGATTATCTTTCCTCCCACGATTATAAGCTGTACCATATACTGTTGCTTCACAACTCGGACGACATGAAGGGAATGCTTGAGATCCTTCCCATCCTGTCCTACTACGACCTGTTTAATAACAGCCTCAAAGCCAGAAAGGTACAGGCAAACTATTACAATGACATTCACGGAATTCCCCGCAGGGAGCTTTTGATGAAGCTGGTGTTTTCCTGCTCTCTTCCGGTGTCAGTCACGGCCATGGGGAAGGGCTGCCATTTTAAGGGGGAAGGGCACGAGGGAACGCTGATTATTCCCATCTACGAGGAAGAGCTGAAATATTTTTATGCCAATTATAAGGATTACTACTATCTTCCCACAGAGGATATCGCCATGCACAAATCCATTGCCTCCTTTGTGGACAGGGAGTACCGGGAACAGGCCAGCGCTTCCACCTGCTATACGCGCAAATTTTCCAGCTATCTCCCTCAGTGGAAGATCATGGTGGAGCCCTTTTTCAAGAGAGAATATAAGAGCAATGAGCTGTTCTTTGAGCTCACGGATGAAATCAAGAAAAACAGACAGCTCTTTTCCGACTATGCCAGCCATGTTCTGAATATCATGGCCATGCAGCCATAAAGTAAAGCGAAAAACCGGCGTCAGGCGCCGGTTTTTTATGACACGTATTCTTACATCCTTGGCGGTTTTTCATAGAAAAGCGAATTCACCCTTCCATACCCTAATTGTCTGTAGTTTATCATCTGTTCCGCACTTCCTATAAAGAGAATGCCTCCCGGCATAAGCGAGGAATGAAACTTTCGAAATACCTCCTCCTTTGCCTCCTCTGTAAAATAAATCAGCACATTGCGGCAGACAATCAAATGGCATCCCGCCAGATAATTATCCTTCAGAAGATTATGTTCCCGAAATTCCACCCTTGACTTGATCTCATCCGATATCCGGTAAGAAAGTCCTACCTTTGTAAAATATTTCCTCTTCAAATCCGCCGGAACCGCGGCTATACTCTTTTCGCTGTAGAGTCCCAGCTTCGCCTTTTCGATCACCTGTCTGTCGAGATCCGTTGCCACGATACGTATCGTGTTCAGCGGAATATGCCTTGACAGGGCCATTACCAGTGAATAGGGCTCATCCCCCGTGGAACAGGCCGCACTCCAGATCTTCAGATTCTTTCCGAACCGCTCCATCAGCTTCGGGATGATATTTTTGTCCAGATAATCCCACTGCGGCAGATCTCTGTAAAACTCGGAGACATTGATAGTCAGATACGTGACAAATTCCTCAAAACGCTCCCTGTTGGTCCGAAGCGCCGCAACGTAATCCTCGTATCCCTTATAACCGTGTTTTTCGATCAGCGTATCGATCCTCCGCTTCATCTGGTTTTCCTTATATGCATTCAAGTCAATCTTGGTCAGCTGAAGTACCGTGCTTTTAAAAGCCTCATAATCATACATCATAGGAGATACCGTCCTGGTCATTATTCCGTTTACAACAACAGGAAGTACGAAAAAGCGCACTTCCTGTTATAATAAATGTCCTGAATTTTACGATTCCTTGTCCTTATTCCTCTTCCTGTGCAATAGCTGCGTCAATATCCACGGAAACAACATCAGCGTCCTCCGCCGCGCCTGCCGCCTCGGCAATGAGCAGCGCCTTGATGCTCAGGCTGATCTTCTTATCCGCCTCATTAAAGTCAACCACCTTTGCGGTAATCTCCTGTCCCACGGACAGAACATCAGCAGGCTTTTCAATGTGCTCTCTGGAAATCTGCGAAACATGAAGCAGCGCATCCACGCCGGGCTCTAACTCAACAAAGGCTCCGAAATCCGTCATTCTTGCGACTCTTCCTGTCACCTCGTTGCCCACCGCATATTTATCCGCCGCATCCTTCCAGGGATTTGCGTCCTCGAATTTGAGACTCAGGGCAATCTTGGTGCCGCTGATTTCCTTAATAAATGTCTTAACCTGATCTCCTACCTTAAATACCTTCCTGGGATTCTCAACCCGTCCCCAGGACATTTCGGAAATATGGAGAAGTCCGTCTGCGCCGCC
Organism: uncultured Lachnospiraceae bacterium; assembly: GCA_910586025.1. Lineage (GTDB taxonomy): Bacteria > Bacillota > Clostridia > Lachnospirales > Lachnospiraceae > Suilimivivens. Next base: position 62,982 of record CAJUIO010000001.1, on the reverse strand, counting down.
GATGTCGATAAAGGCACCGAAGTCAGTCACATTCTTAACGACTCCCTCCATCACATCGCCAGCCTGAATACTCTCAAGGAGCTGACGCTGCTTTTCCGCCTTCTCAGCCACAAGGAGCTGTCTGCGGTCGCCGATGTATCTTCTTCTCTTGGGATTATACTCGCTTATCACAAACTGAATTTCCTGTCCCGCATACTTGGAGAGATCCTTCTCATAGGTATCAGAAACAAGACTTGCGGGAATAAATACTCTGATCTCATCAATCACCACGCCAAGTCCGCCGTCCAGCACCTGTGTCACCTTGGCGGTCAGCACCTCTTTGCTGTTGAAGGCTTCCTCTATCCTCTTGTTGCCTCTGTCAACAGCCAGTCTCTTGTAGGTAAGAAGCACCTGCCCCTCGCCGTCATTGACCTTGAGAACCTTAACCTCCATGGTATCGCCAGGCTTCACGGCTTCCGTCAGCTTTACAGCCGAATCATTGGTATATTCGTTTCTGGTCAATATACCATCTGATTTGTAGCCAATATTAAGAATAATCTCTTCAGGCTTGACATCAATGACTGTACCCTCGACTACCTCTCCTGTATGTATTGTCTTTAATGATTCTTCCAACATCTGTTCAAAAGTTAATTCTGACATAATTTTGAACCTCCTCAATAATATAGTTCGGGGTGGAAGCCCCCGCAGTAATACCCACCAGAGCAGCAGTCTTAGGCAGTTCCAAATGCAAATCTTCCAGTGTCTGTATAAAATGTGTAGACACACACTTCTCCTTGCAGATCTCGTACAGCTTCCGCGTGTTAGAACTGTGCTTTCCACCTATTACTATCATCGCATCAACCATGGCCGCAATCCTGCGAGCCTGTGTCTGTCTCTCCTCCGTTGCATTACAGATAGTATTAACAACAGTAACATTGTAACCTTTTTTCTCAAAAATTTCAACTAATTCTTTAAATTTGTTGTAGTTAAATGTCGTTTGGGACACAATACAGAGCTTTTCCCCCTCCAAAGGGACAAAATTTTCCGCCTCCCGGGCCGACTCAATGACCACGGCGGGGGTTTTTGACCACCCCATGATTCCCTCCACCTCAGGGTGTCCCTCGTTTCCGATAATAATGATCCGCTTCCCGTTTTCGCTTTCCTTTTCCACCGTATTGTGAATTCTCTTCACAAAGGGGCAGGTAGCGTCCACGCATTCGAGCCCTTTCCTCCTCATAATCTCGTAGATGCTCCTGGGAACGCCATGGGAGCGTATCACTACCGTTCCCCCGCTCAACGCTTCCAGCTCCTTTGGGGACTCTATGACCGTAACTCCCCTCTCCCCGAGATCCCTAACCACCTCTTCGTTGTGTATGATCGGCCCGTAAGTATAAATCTTTTTTCCAAGGCCTGTCTGTTCATAAACCTTTTCCACCGCACGCTGAACTCCGAAACAGAAGCCCGCATTCTGCGCAAGTATTACCTCCATAGCTCCCCCCCCGGCTTATCTGCACAAATTTAAAATGGTATGCACTACTTCCTCTATTGTCATCCGGGAGCTGTCGATCAGAACCGCATCCTCCGCCTGCCTGAGAGGCGCAATCTTCCTGTTCATGTCCTGCTCGTCCCGCTTTATGATATCCGCCTCTATCTGATCCATGTCACCGGCCTCGCCCTTTGCAGCCAGCTCGTCGAACCTTCTCTTTGCCCGGATCCTTGCGCTGGCAGTCAGGTACACCTTCACGTCCGCCTCCGGCAGGACGCAGGTGCCGATGTCTCTTCCGTCCATGACCACGTTGTTTTTTTCCGCCAGCTCCTTCTGAAGCACGGTAAGCCGCTGCCTGACCTGCGGATTTCTGCTGACCACAGCGGAAGCCATATTCCCCACCGCCTCGGTGCGCAGCACGTGATTCACGTTTTTGCCGTTCAGAAGAACCACCTGCTCTCCGTTTTCAAAGGAGATCGTGATATCCGCTCCCTCGCATTTCTCCGCAATCTCGGAATCATTCTCCGGATCCGCCCCCTCCTCCAGAAGATGATAAGCCATGGCCCTGTACATCGCCCCGGTATCCACATAAATAAAATTCTTTTCCCTCGCGACCTTCCTGGCAATGGTGCTCTTTCCCGCCCCTGCCGGTCCGTCAATTGCAATCTGATAACTCATTGTTCCCTTTCCTTTCCTATTATCTTACTCCCCGCCGCACTGATCCCCGCAAGATATCCGGTAGACCAGGCGATCTGCAGATTGAAGCCTCCCGTCAGGGCATCCACATCAAGAACCTCACCGGCAAAATAAAGACCTGAAAGCTTTCTGGACTCCATGGTGGAGGGATTTATCTCCTTCACATCCACGCCGCCCTGCGTGACTACCGCCTCCTGAAAGCCCCTGGTTCCCGTGACCGTCATGGTGAGATTTTTCAGCAGTCCCGCCAGATTCTCTCTCTCTATTCTGGTGATCTCGCTCACCCGCTTTTCCGGGCTGATGCCGGAAAGGGCAACGATCACCGGAATCATTTTCGACGGAAGAAGACGATCCAGCGAATTCTTAAACCGGCGGCACTTACTGTCCTCAAAGTCTCTCAATATCCTTTTATCCAGCTGTTCCGCGGAAAGCGCCGGCTTCAGATCAATGGAAAGAGCCGCCTCACAGTTGTGAAAGCTCTTTGCATAGTAGCTGCTGGCACTAAGGACCAGCGGTCCGCTGACACCGAAATGGGTAAAAAGCATTTCCCCAAAGCCCTCATAAATTTTCTTTTTACCGCTCTTCAAACTAAGGGACACGTTTTTAAGTGACAGCCCCTGCATTTCACGGCACCACGCCTCCCGAACCACAAGGGGCACCAGGGCAGGCCTTAGCTTACTGACCGTATGTCCCGCTCTTTGAGCAAACTTGTAGCCGTCGCCGTCGGAGCCGGTAGACGTATAGGAGCTTCCCCCGGTTGCCACAATGACCGCATCGGCGCTCAGCACCCTCCCGTCCGAAAGCCTGACTCCGGACACCTTCTCCGGCATTCCGGGATCTGACAGGATCTGCGAGACGGCCGTGCGCAGGCATATCCTGACACCCTCTCTTTCCAGCTTCCGGTTCAGCGCCGCAATCACATCAGAGGAATGGTCAGATACCGGAAACACCCGCTCCCCCCTCTCCACCTTCAGGCCACAGCCCGCTTTTTCAAAAAAGTCCATCACAGCCTGATTATCCATCTGATAAAAAGCGCTGTAAAGGAACTTGTTATTGCTTACCACATTTCGAAAAAAATCCTCCGGTGCGCAGGCGTTCGTCAGATTACAGCGCCCCTTTCCCGTAATATAGATTTTCTTGCCTGTCTTCTCGTTTTTTTCCAGAAGTACGACCTTTGCGCCGCGGCTTCTGGCCGCGGCGGCGGCCATCATGCCTGCGGCTCCGCCGCCTATAATCAAAATCCTCTTCATAATCACTCCCCGCTCTTCTTCATCAGAGGATAATGAAGCATGGGCTCCTCATCAATAAAGTTAATCTCGTCATTCAGATATACCTGATAATTGTTCCATACGGACTCAAGGGTTTCCAGATTCCTTTTCACTTCCTCCGGCTTTTTCAGGCACAGCGCCACCACAAGAGCGTTGATCACGCTCAAAGGGGCAACCAGGGAATCCACGATAGAAACCATGTCGCTCCTGGCAAGAAGATTGCAGGACGAATAGAGATTCATGGGAGAATGAATGCTGTCAGTGATGGTGATCACCTTGGCGTTTCTGTCGTTGGCAAACTCCATTGCCTTTAAGGTCCGCATGGAATATCTGGGAAAGCTGATTCCCACTGCGGCATCCCTCTCACTGATTCTTATCATCTGCTCAAACATTTCCGTCACACTTGTGGTCTTGACCAGAACGATATTTCCCCGGATCATGCTCAGATAAAAGTGAAGAAAGTCCGCAAGAGGCTCACAGCTTCTCACTCCCACCAGATAAACCGAATCCGCTTCCAGAATAATATCGACTGCGGCTTCAAAGGCGGCGGCATCAAGACTGTGCATGGTATCCTGTATTTTCTCGATATCCGAGCCAAGTACGGAATTGAGTATTTCCGACTGCGTGCACTTTCCATATTTAGCCCCCATTTTCTGCACGGAGTTCAGCTTGTTCTTCACCCAGTTTTCAAGCGCATCCTGAAATTCGGGGTACCCCTCGTACCCCAGGCCCATGGCAAACCTCACCACGGTGGACTCACTGACCCCCACGGTATCTCCCAGCTTCGCCGCCGTCATGAATACGGCCTGTTCATAATGGTCGGAAATGTAAGCGGCTATCGCCTTATGCCCCTTACTCATCTTCACGTATTTTTCATTCATCCTGGTGATAATATCAAGTTCCTGCTGTTCCATTGTCCGTCCCTTTAACTTTGTATTTCTATGCTCCGCCTTAGAGGCATGTTTCACTTACAGTACAGCCGGCAGATGTCCTCAAGCATGTTCGCGGTTTCCTCTTCCGTCAGATCGTAGTCTCCCGCAAGGGTCATGCAGGCCGCTCCGTGAATCGTGATCCACATCCTGGCAAACACCTCCCCGGCATTCTCGCAGCTTTCCGAGGCCGGCCTGATCTGTCCTGCGGTACAGTCCTCCCATCCTCTCATCATGTCATATCCGTTGCCTGCAAACCGCTTTCCTGACAGAAACAGAAAGGAAAACAGATTTCCGTGTTCAAGCGCAAACCGGATATAGATCATTCCAAGATGTACAAAGGGCGCCTCCAGATGCCTTGGGAAGCTGTCATAATATTCCCTGAAAAAACAGGCCGTCCTGTCATACAGCTCCTGTGCCAGCTCTTCCATATTCTTAAAAATACGGAAAATAGGCTGCGTGGAACAGTTTGCCCTGGCCGCCAGCTTTCTCGCTGTCACCTGCTCAATTCCCTCTTCCCGAAGAATAGAAAACGCTGCGTCTATGATCACATCCCTTGTGACCGATTCCCTCCTGGCCATTTTTCCTGTCCCTTCATTTGTATAACACATGTTATTATCCTATAATATTTTTTATATTCTGTCAACATACGACCTTCCTCACCCGTATACAGGAAGCCCGCCCGGAGAGCCTTCCGCAATGCAAAAAGCCGGCCCCGGGGCCAGCCTTTCAAATCCTGAATATTATGTCTCCGCCTTATTGGCCATGTAATTTTCCAGATCCCTGACAAACTGATCCCATGCCTCCTCGTGTTCCACAAAGTAGAGAGGACATTTCTTTCCGCCCTCGTCGTAATGACGGCGCATGTCCGACGGTGAGAGATCATATTTTTTCAGGAGCCATGCGCTGAGCTTCACCAGAGAATCGTATGTGGCATCCGTAAACTTTCCGTTCCTGTCGAGGTAACAGCATTCGATGGAAACAGAATCATAATTTCTCCTCTGAACCGCATAGGCAATTTCCTCCAGAGGAATGCACTGAATAATCTCACCCTCATAGCCGATCACAAAATGAGCGCTGGCCGAGGTTTCTCCCGTAAGGCCCAGATTCTCAAAATAGCTTCTGTTCTGTGCGGCGCTTGTCCCGGGATTTGCCGTATAGTGTACGAAAATATTGTTTACGGCTTCTAACGGCTCTCCCGGCCTCGAATATTCGTTCACGGTCAGGAAATCCTCCACAATGCCGAGTCCCGGACCCTCCGCCGGCTTTTGACTGACCGTCTCTTTCTCCTTCTGAATCGCCATATCGGGAACCTTTTCCCTCTCTTTGGAACCAGAGAAGATCTGCGGAAGAATCATTCCGAGCAGAGCAACGAGCAGAACCAGACAGCACAAAATAGCCGCTTTCATCATCATCACCCGAAGACGCCTCTTTCGAAGCTGCTTCTGGCGGTAACGCTCCCTTGCCTGTCTGCGTTTCAGCTCCTGGCGCTTCAGCTGCTGCTGACGCTCCCGGTTCTGATAAAATGCGGCCTCCCCCGCTGACTGCCGCCTTGTTGCATGTCCGGAGCCGGATACCAGATTCACCATATCCTCATTGGGATATTCCGCCATCCTCCTGCGCGGGCCCTGTTCCGCATTTCTGCGCTGTTCTATCCTGCGCTGCCGCTGATAGACATCTCTCCTCACCTGCTGGCTGCGCTGCCTTGTACGCGCCTTTTGTATCTGTTGTTTCGCTTTCTCCCTGCTCTGGTACTCTCCGCGGTCCGAAATATCTATAAACTCCAGTTCCACTTTGTCCTCATCCCTCATTCCAAGTAAACTGCACGGCAATATTATATCAGACATGCCCGCATATTTTTCTTAATGAAAGCTAAAGATTCCCTTAAATTATCTCCGTCTCCCTGGATGCCGCACTTTCTCTCTCCACAAAATATCCCTCCACAATGTGAAAGCCTTTCCGATATGTCTTACCCTGTATTTTCCGGATAAGAAGATTAATGCCCAGGGCGGCCATCTGTCCCATATCCACGCCGTAGGAGGTGATCTCCACGTTGCACAGCCCCGGATGAAGATAATCGTCATAGCCCACGACGGAAATATCTCCCGGAACATCATAGCCGTTTCTCTGCAGCTCTCCGATCAGCCTGCACGCCGTCTGGTCGCAATTGCACACGAAGGCCGTGGGCATCTGATCCGGCAGGACGATAATGTCATAGAGATTCTTTTCCCCGTCCCTGTCAGGAATCACCCATTCCTCCCTGACCGCTTCCCCATGCTCCAACATGGATTTCTCGTAGCCCAGAAACCGGTCCGTAATGTTTTTTGAACTGAACAGGGTTCCCACAAATGCGATTTCGCGGTGTCCTCTGTCAAAAAGGTAATTTGTCATACAATAGGAGCCGTAAAAGCCGTTGGAAATAACGCTGTCCTCAAAAATCTGCTCGTCATAAAAATCTATGTACACAATCGGAACCCCGGCCGATGCCACCAGCACTTCCAGATAATATCTCTCCATCCCTCCGAGAATCAAAAGGCCGTCCACCTTGTTTTCCTTGACAATCTTGGGAATTTCCAGATTCTCCCTGGATGCATCCTCCACAATTCCCAGCAGAATAAAGCAATTCTGCCTGGACGCTCTCATATTTATTTCCTGGTAAAGCTTCCAATAGAAGGTATCGCATTTTTCGATATAATGGCTCTCAATGATCACTCCAAACGTATAGTACAGATCCTTGGGAGCCCCCGGAGATACATACCCCATCTCCATGGCAAGCATCCTGATTCTCTCTCTCAGAGAATCGCTGACCCCCGGCTTCCCGGACAAAGCCTTGGAAATGGTCATGGTACTCACATTCAGCCGATCCGCAATATCCTTCATCTTTACTGCTTTTGCCATCTTTCACCTCAATCTGTCTTCCCGTCTCTTTCAGGCGCCAAAAGCCCGCAGCAGTCTTACTCAAAGCTTTCTGGCCCTCTTCCTGTTGCTGCCGTCATCAAATGTCTCAATCCCGTTCAGGCTCTGTACAAATTTTGAAAACTGGCTGTAGCCGTAATCCTTTACATTAAAGCTGTTGTATTTTCCATGCACAAGGTTGCTCAGCTCGCTGAACCCGATTCCTTTCTTCCCGGATGCCGTGATCACCGTCCTCACATACTCACAGATCTCCTCCTTGGACTGTTCATTCTCCTTAAGCGAAATAGTAATCACATTATGCTTTTTCTGAAGCTGGAACAGACCCGCATCCTCCAGAAATCTTGAGAGAAGACTGTAGCCATAATTCCTCACGTCAAAATCCGGATACATATTCACGAGACGGTTGCCCACAGAGGCAAGCTCCACGCTTTTTCCCTTGTTTTCGTTCTCCGTGATAATGTTTGTGATGGCATTGTACACAACTTCCCTGCCAATGGTATTGTCCTGCTTGTCGTTGGTATCCGTATCCTCATCCTGATTCCCCAGATTTTCCAGATTTACAAATCTGGTACATGCCACTCGGAAGGAACGGGGCGTTTTTTCCTCTCCCATCCCGATCACTTCCATTCCGGATTCTCTCAGCCTGCTGGCAAGACGCGTGAAATCACTGTCGCTCGAGACAATGCAGAAGCCCTCTACATTCCCGGTATACAGAATATCCATGGCATCAATGATCAATGTGGAATCCGTGGCATTCTTCCCCACGGTATTGCTGAACTGCTGTACCGGAATGACGGAATTTTCCAGCAGCTTTTCCTTCCATTTCGTGGCCTGCGTACTGGTCCAGTCCCCGTAAATCCTCTTATACGTCGTGATGCCGTAGGTGGAAAGCTCCTCCAGAATATCCCCGATGTATTTCGCAGAAATATTATCCGCATCAATCAACAGCGCAAAACGCTTATTCTCCATACTATAAACCCCTTCCATCCCGCTTTTTACTCGGTTTTATCTGCCTGCCCTATGAAGCATATCATCAAAACCCCTCGTACAAAATCATTTGTACAAGGGGTTTCTGCATTCAAAACCTGTATGCCGGATTAAACCGGATACGCCGCATTCTTTGTATCCGCCTGTGTCATGTCAACCTTCTCCTGCTGTGCCTGACGATACTTAAAGAAGTCAGTCGCCACCTGAGGGAACAGTGCGTAGGACAATACATCCTCATCCTGCTGCTTCCATTCCTTCATCTCAGCTTCCAGCTTATCCATCTCGTTCTCAATCAGATCCGCAGGACGGCAGGTGATTCTCTTTTCACCGGGGATAACCTTGTCGATAATCTCCTGATTCATAGGCTTAACGGTCTGACCGTACTCGCCGCGCAGAACCGCCTTGGTCTCCTTTGTCGCCATCTTGTATCTCTCACCCATAAGCACGTTGAACACAGCCTGAGTACCCACAATCTGGGAAGAAGGGGTAACAAGCGGCGGCTCACCCAGGTCTTTTCTAACCTGAGGGATTTCGCGGAGCACGTCATAGTACTTATCCTCCGCATTCTGTTCCTTCAACTGGCTCACCATGTTGGAAAGCATACCGCCGGGTACCTGATACAGCAGAGTCTTGATATCAACACCCATAACCTTGGGATTGAGAAGACCGTCTGCCAGACATTTATCTCTGTAGGGCCTGAAATAATCAGCGATTTCCGCCAGAAGGTTCTGGTCATATCCCGTGTCATACTCGGTTCCCTTGAAGGTCTCAACCATAACCTCTGTTGCAGGCTGCGAAGTACCCATTGCAAAAGGTGAAATCGCACAGTCGATCACATCCACTCCTGCCTCGACCGCCTTCATATATGTCATGCTTGCAACGCCGGATGTGTAGTGTGTATGGAGCTGAATGGGAAGCTTGGTTGCGGACTTCATTGCCGCAATCATCTCGGACGCCTTGTAAGGAACAAGCAGGCCCGCCATATCCTTGATACAGATGGAATCAGCTCCCATCTCCTCGATCTTCTTCGCCATACTCATCCAGTATTCCATGGTATAAGCATCTCCCAGTGTATAGGAAAGCGCTACCTGCGCATGGCCTCTGCCCTCTCTCTGCTTAATCTTATTCGTGGCATTAACCGCCGCCTGAAGGTTTCTGAGGTCATTGAGACAGTCAAAGATACGAATGATATCAATACCGTTTGCGATAGACTTCTCCACAAAGCTGTCAACCACGTCGTCCGCATAAGGCCTGTAGCCCAGAATGTTCTGACCACGGAAAAGCATCTGAAGCTTGGTATTCTTAAATCCATCTCTCAGCTTTCTCAATCTGTCCCAAGGATCTTCCTTCAGGAAACGAAGGGAAGCGTCAAAGGTCGCTCCGCCCCAGCATTCCACTGCGTGATAGCCGACTTTATCCATTTTTTCCACGATGGGAAGCATCATCTCGGTGGGCATTCTCGTTGCGATCAGAGACTGATGTGCGTCACGAAGAACGGTTTCCATAATTCCAATCGGTTTCTTAACCTGTTCTGCCATAATATAATCCTCCTGCTTGTTTTTCTTTAAAATACTCCAAATACCGCCATAAACGTACCCGCCGCAACCGCCGTGCCGATAACGCCTGCCACGTTAGGTCCCATTGCATGCATTAACAGGAAATTGGTCGGATCGGACTCCGCACCAACCTTCTGGGAAACTCTGGCCGCCATAGGAACCGCAGAGACACCGGCGGAACCGATAAGGGGATTCACTTTTCCCTTTGTTGCAATACACATCAGCTTACCGAAGAGCACTCCTGCCGCAGTACCAAACGCAAATGCGGCCAGTCCGAGAATCACAATCTTAATCGTATCCCAGTTCAGGAACGCCTCTGCGCTTGTGGTTGCTCCAACGGACGTGCCAAGCAGAATAACCACAATATACATGAGTGCGTTGGAAGCCGTATCCGTCAGCTGTCTTACCACACCGGATTCCCGGAAAAGATTTCCCAGCATGAGCATACCTACAAGGGGTGCCGTTGTGGGAAGGATCAGACATACGACAATCGTAACCACGATAGGGAACAGAATCTTCTCAAGCTTGGATACGGGACGAAGCTGCCCCATCTTGATCTTTCTCTCTTTCTCGGTTGTCAGTAATTTCATAATAGGCGGCTGGATAATGGGAACCAACGACATATAGGAGTAAGCCGCCACGGCAATCGGTCCGAGAAGCGCTGTCTGGCCCAGCTTTCCCGCAAGGAAAATAGAGGTAGGGCCGTCCGCTCCTCCGATGATGGAAATCGCCGCCGCCGCCTTGTCGTTAAAGCCAAAGCCAATGGCTCCGAAATATGCCGCAAAAATACCAAACTGCGCCGCAGCGCCCAGCAAAAAGCTCTTAGGATTGGCAATCAGGGGACCAAAGTCTGTCATGGCACCCACACCCATAAAAATCAGGGAGGGTAAGATTGCCCACTCGTCTAAGAGATAAAAATAATACAGCAGTCCGCCCGTTCCATTTGCCGAATCCTCAATACTGATCATGATATCCGGATAAATGTTCACAAGCAGCATACCAAATGCGATCGGCGTAAGAAGCAGCGGTTCAAAGCCCTTAGCAATCGCAAGATAAAGAAATACACAAGCCACAAGAATCATCAGATAGTTTCCACCGGTCAGGTTGAAAAAGGCTGTCTGATGGATCAGGTTGTCTAATGTACTTACGATATAATCCATTTCTTTTACCTCCTGTTGTTATTAACATAAGGATGCTCGCACACTGTGACATCCGTTGTAACCGCAAATAACCCTGTCCGTGTTATTTGAGTGTTGCCAGCAGAGCGCCTGCTTCCACGGAATCGCCGGCTGCCACGTCAATGCTTGCCACTGTGCCGTCCTGAGGTGCAACAACAGGAATTTCCATCTTCATTGCTTCCAGAATCACAACGGTATCCCCCTTCTTAACCGTCTGTCCAACGCTTGCCTCAACCTTGAATACCTTGCCTGCCGCACCGGCCTCAACCTTAACGCTTCCCGCTCCTGCCGCAGCCTTCGGTGCTGCAGCGGGTGCTGCCTTCGGTGCTGCCTTGGGAGCTGCGGGTGCGGGAGCAGGTGCAGCTCCTGTGGATGTACCCTCTTCTACTACTACGTCATATACGTTTCCATTTACGGTAATTGTATAATTTTTCATTCTTAAAATCCTCCTGTGATTTTTCTGTTTAACGATTCTCATTGCCTGTTTCCCGCTTTGCGGGAACTGCTTATGCCCTCTGCCGTCTTCCGGCGCGCCTGATGCTTCTTACCACGAATCCGTCCGTGGAGGCCGCTCCCTCGCTTGCCGCAATCGCAGCCGCAATCACCGCAACCAGCTCAAGATCATCCGTCAGATCCTCCTCGACGGGAACCGCAGCCTGAGGTGCGGAAGAAGCCGGTGCGGACTCCTTCACTTCTGCCTTCTTAGATTTTCTGCTCAGCTTTTCCTGAATTCCGGGAATCAGGTTAAAGCAGGATATGATCGCACTGATCAGAATCAAAACGACGAAAACGGTACCCATGCCAAGCAGAGTGTTGAGAGCGGCCTTCCCCATTTTTTCTTTGAAGGTATACTCCACATTGGTGGAAATGCCCGTGATCCCCTTCTTCGCATCGAGAACCAGCTCGACTACCGCATTGCGGGTGCTCCCTTCCACGGTAACTCTGATGATGCCGTCATCCTCCGTGATATCTGAATCCGTACTGATAATTCCGATATAATCGCCCATATCCTCAGCCGCACTCTCCCAGCTTTCCACTGCCGACAAAAGTACAGCGTCCGTAATCTGATCCTTCGCATTCTGCTGAACATACAGATTGATGGTTTCCACAACGTTCTCGCCAAGCCCCAGGGCATCCGCCTCGGTCAGCATGGGATTTTCCACGTTCGCCTGTTTCTCACTGCAGGCTGTCAGTCCCATCATACAGGTAATCATACCTAATACCAATAACCATTTTTTCATATTAAGTATCATCCTTTCTAAACTGTGCCGTGTTTTTTAGCCGGACGGTCTTCCCTTTTGGTGAACAGCATCTCAAAAGCGCCGATCACATATTTGCGGGTATCGGCAGGCTCAACGATCTGATCCACATAACCTCTCCTCGCCGCACTTAACGCACTTGTCTGAAGCTCGGCGTATTCTTTGGCGCAGGCATCGATCGCATCCGCACCCTGTCCGTCACAGATAATCTTGGCCGCAAGCTTTGCGTCCATGGTTCCGACTGCGGCATCCGGCCATGCCATGGTGATGTCAGCACCGATCGCCTTGGAGTTCATCGCCACATATGCGCTTCCGAACGCCTGTCCGATGATCACATTCACCTTCGGTACCGTGGCATTTGCAAAAGCGTATGTAAGCTTCGCAGCCTCCTTTGCCATTCTCTTCTCGTTGCATTTATCCGCCTTAAAGCCCTTTACATTGGTAAGGGACAATACGGGGATCTCGAAAGCGTCGCAGAAATTGATGAAGTCTGCCGCCTTCTCACAGCCCGCCGCTGAAAGTACGGGGTCAAACTTTTCGGAAACCTTTCCGTCCTCACCGTAAATCTCGCTGCGGTTTGCCACTGCGCCAACGGTAACTCCGTTTAATTTGATAAAGCCTGTCACCATATCTTTGGCATATTCGCGCTTTACCTCGAATACAATACCATTGTCAGCGATCTGGGAAAGTGCGATGGAGGTATCTCCCACACAGTTCTCAAGGCCCTCGCAGGCTCTGTTCAGATCGTCCGTACACTCCACAAAGGACATGTCCTCCTCATTGCTTGCGGGAAGCATGCACACAAGCTCTCTGATCTGGGAAAGAATGGAAGCCTCGTCTGCCACCACATCCACGATTCCCGCTTCCTTACTCTGGAAATCCGCTGCAGAGGTGTCGCATTTTGCGGTGGTGTTGCCGTCGAGCGCATTAGGGGAATTGACAAATAATTTTGCTTTTTTACCTTCCATGAAGGTGAAGTCCGTAAGGGTCGGAATCAGGGCAAGGCCGCCGCCGCAGGACCCGAATACAGCCGTGATCTGAGGGATCACTCCCGAGCTCTTAACCTGTTTCAGATAAATCTCGCCAAATCCGTTTAACGCATCAGCAGCCTCCTGAAGCCGCAGACCGGCAGAATCAATCAGTCCGATTACCGGTGCGCCCATCTTAAGCGCCAGATCATACAGACCCGAAATTTTCTTTGCATGCATTTCGCCGACGGAACCGTTCAGTACAGATACATCCTGGCTGTAAACATACACAAGATTGCCGCCTATCACTCCGTATCCGGTAATCACACCGTCAGAAGGAGTTTCTGTCTGTTTCAGATTAAAATCCGTGCTTCTTGCCGTGACAAGCGCACCGATTTCAACGAAACTGTTTTCATCGAGTAAAGCCGTTATTCTTTGACTCGCTTGTGAAGTAGTACTCATTTTTCAGCCCTCCATTTTATATTAAAAAAATAATAACTTTATTCGCTGGGGCAGACTATCCCCATAAATGCGTCTATAGCAGTATACCACAAAAGAAAAGATTCGCCTAGACGGAATTTTAAAATTAACACAATTTTTACTTCTGCGCATCCTCCACATTTTCAAAATACAGAGTTTGTCCGATTTTTTCGGGTACGCAGATCCCCTCCGTGTTGTAAAGAAGCATCAGCTTCGCATAGGCGGATTCCGGGGAAATGTTAAGGAGCGGGACAATTCCCTCCTTAAGCAGCATGTCCCCTGTCACATATCTGTTGCCTCCCAGCCTTTTGTGGGAAGCCATATACACGTCAATTCCAAGCTCCCTGCATCTCCTTGCGAAGAGCAGAAAGCTGTAGTTTCCCTCCGCCAGACAGGCGGTGGACGAATGATACAGAAGATGCAGCACTGCCGCGGGCCTGTTTTCTTCCTTAAAATCAAACACGGAATAATCCATTCCGGGATACGGGCGAATGAGAAGAATCTTTTTGGAAAAAGAATCCGGAACCGGCAGGCTCTCCGATTTTCTCATCTCCTCCCTCATGGCCCTGTCGCTCCCGGGATTGAGAATCAGACTTCCCCTTTCGATGCGCCCAAAAGGCACTCTGGCAAAATCCCGGAACTGATCCAGAAAGGGATCCGCCTCCACCAGCCTGGTTGCGAGATAAATCTGATTGATTCCCTGATCGTCCTGATACAGCACGAAGACTCCCCTCAGCGTCCCCTGCCGGATCAGCTCCACCGCACCCGCAAAATTATTGAGGCCGTTGCTGCCTTCTTCCTCCTGGGGATGATTGCCGGCAACCAGAACCACGGGCACCGGCACATGATGAAACAGCAGCCCCACAAAGGCGGCGGTGTAGGACAGGGTATCGGAGCCGTGGGTTATGATCACCCCGTCATAATTTTCAAATGCGGTTTTCTCCAGCGTCTTTAAGATTACAAGGATCGTCTCCGGAGTCATGTTCTCACTCAGAAGGTTCAGGGGCTGGATTACCTCAAACTCCTGGCCTTCCCCGTATTTTTCCCTGTATGCGGCAAGCAGCCGGTAGGGAGAGGCGCTGCTGACATCAATCACCTCTCCCTTAATTCTGCTCCCTATGGTTCCTCCTGTCAAAATCACCAAAATTTTACTCATCTGTTTTCCTCTCTTCTAGCATATAGCCTTCCAGAATTCTCGTAAGGCACCAGCCGAAATCAATTGCCCTGATATCATCCTTTGTCACGACATAGTCCACGCCGTAGACCTCTCCTCCCACCAGATAACTTATTTCCCCCACCTTTTCTCCTGCCCGGACGGGGGCCTCCAGCCTTCCTCTTATCTCTTTACGGATCTCGATCTCCTCCTCCGCAGAAAGCAGCACTCCCTCGGGTCCGCCCTCTCCCGTTCCGGATGCGATTTCCACCTGCGCAAAGACGGCTCCCCCGATTCGTCCGCCCTGTCCCTTCTCCACGGGAATCGGCTCCAGGCTTTCTTCGTCAACCTTCACATCGCTCAGAGAATGATATTCAAAGTGATCCAGCCCGTAATTCATAAGCTCTCTTGTATCACTCCATTTATAAGTCTTGTTGTTGGGCCACCCGCAGGCTAAAAGCGCCACCACATAGGTCCTCTCACCTCTTTGCAGCGCGCCCACGTAGCAGTAGCCCGCATTTGCCGTGAACCCGGTTTTTCCGGACAGTGCGCCCTCCATCATACCCAGGAAGGCATTGTGGTTATTACAGTAAAAGCTTCTCCCTCCCGCAGAAATCTCCCCGTCCTCCCTCCGGAAGCTGGAGAACTGATAGGAGGCAGTCCTTGTTATTGCGAGAAACTCTTCCTTCCTGGGGGATTCCATAATACAGTAGGACATGATCCTTGCAAGATCCGCCGCGGTGGTGGAATGAGCCCGCTTCTCTCCTTGGCCGTTCTGCTCCACGGCATCCAGCCCGTTGGGAGTGATAAAGAAGGTGTCCTCACATCCCAAATCCCGGGCCTTCTGATTCATCATGTCTGCAAACTGCGAAACACTGCCCCCGATATGCTCCGCAATGGCAACGGCGGAATCATTGTGGGATTCCAGCATCAGCGAATACAGAAGATCCTTCAGCTGATAGCATTCTCCCTGCCGCATGCCCAGCTTTACCTTTGGCATGGAAGCCGCATGGGAGGAGACCTCCACATAATCCTCAAGATTCCCGTATTCCAGGGCCAGAATACAGGTCATTATTTTGGTGGTGCTTGCCATCGGCCTTATCTCGTGTCCGTTTTTTTCATATAAAATACGCCCGGAACCGGCATCCATCAAAATGGCCGATTGGGCGTAGAGCTGCAGGTTTGTACCACTTGCCGCATCTGACTGTGCATTTGCCGCCGTTCCCAGAAAAACAAAGGCTGACAGCATCCACGCTGCCAGAATATATACTGGCATAAATTTACGTAAGGAATACATCATATATTATCCGGCTTTTCCTCTTTTTTTTATTCTATGTAAGCCGGCTTCAAAATATCCCTTTCTTTACACCTCCACGGATACGCTGATCTCCTGCTCCGCCTGCTCCTTAAATTCCTCAATCTGTATCTGGGAAAGCTCCGGAAGCTCCTCTAAGGATTTCACCCCAAAGCTCCGCAAAAATTCCTGGGTCGTGCCAAAAAGAAGCGGCCGGCCGGGAGCGTCCATTCTTCCCACCTCCGCGATAAGCCCGAATTCCACCAGCCGGTTTACCGCATGGTCGCAGCTCACTCCCCGGATCTTCTCGATCTCGAGCCTTGTGATCGGCTGCTTATAGGCCACGATGGACAGCGTTTCAAGCAGAGTGTCCGTGAGAACGTACTTTCGGGGGGTCTTGGCGATTTTAACCAGATACTCATACATTTCCGCCTTGGTGCACATCTGGAAGGAACCGTCCAGCTCCATCAGCGTGATTCCGCCTTCTCTCCCGTCATATTCCTCCTTCATTTCCAGAAGGATCTGTCTGGTTGCCTTTTTGTCCTCCTCAATCACACAGGAGAGCCTGTCCACCTCCACCGATTCTCCCATGGTAAAAAGTATGGATTCCAATACCGCCTTTGCTTTTTGTCTTTCCAATAAAGTCCCCTCCTACGCCACCTTCGAGGTGATAATGATATCCTGAAAGGTATCCTCCTGCACGATCGAGATCTTTCCCACCTTCATGAGCTCTAAGATCACAAGAAAGGTGACGATGATTTCCATCTTGCTGTGCTGCTTCTCCAGAAGCTCCCGAAAGCTGAAATTCCTGTGAATCCGGATATATTCCTCGATATAGGACACCTTTACGTCCATATCAATCTCGTCCTTTTCGATCTTTCCAAAGCCGCTTCTGACCGGGTCAATCTTGTCCTCCTGTCTGCGCATCACGATCTTGAACAGCTTCTGAAGCTTGTTGAGGTCCGCATCCCCGAGAAGCGTCTTAAAATCCACCGGCGGCCTGTAGTCCTCAATCTCCTTGGGAAGGGTTCTTTCCTTAAACAGAGTATGGGCCGCGTCCACCTGCCTGTCCTTCAGCTCATAGGACATATATTTGTACATCTTATATTCCAGCAGCCTCTGAACCAGCTCCGCTCTTGGATCCTCCTCCTCCCCCTCCTCGTTCACTTCCTTGGGAAGAAGCATTCTGCACTTGATATCCAGCAGTGTGGCGGCCATGACGAGGAACTCGCTCATCACATTCATATCCTCGGTCTGCATCTGCTGAATATATTCCAGATACTGGGCCGTGATCTCCACAATGGGAATATCATAGATATCCACTTTGTTCTTTTCGATCAGGTGGAGCAGCAAATCCAGAGGTCCCTCGAACACCTCCAATTTTACTGACAATGCCATGGTTACCTTGCTCCTTTCTCCGCCCGCATCATCACTGACAGCAGATTGCGATGGTTGCGCTTGTCCCGAGACGGCTTGCGCCGGCCTCCACCATCCTCTCGGCCGTCTGTGTATCGCGGATGCCGCCGGAAGCCTTGACCCCCACGCTCTCTCCCACGGTTCTGCGCATCAGAGCCACGTCCTCACAGACGGCTCCTCCCGTGGAAAATCCCGTGGAGGTCTTTACGAAGTCCGCTCCCGCTTCCACGGCAAGCTCGCAGGCCTTCACCTTCTCCTCCTCCGCGAGAAGACAGGTCTCGATTATCACCTTGAGGAGCGCCCCTCCGCAGGCCTCCTTTACCTGTCTGATATCTGTAAGGATCGTCTCATAGTCCCTGTCCTTCAGGGCTCCCACATTGATCACCATGTCGATCTCGTCAGCTCCGTCCTCCACGGCGATCCTGGTCTCCGCCGCCTTGGCCCTGGTGCTCATCTGTCCCAGAGGGAAACCGATTACCGTGCAGACCTTAACGCCGCTCCCCTTTAGTCTCTCCGCCACGAATGCCGTGTAAAAGCTGTTGACACACACGGACATAAACCCGTACTGCGCCGCTTCCCTGCAGACTCTCTCCACGTCGGCTCTTGTGGCATCCGCCTTTAATATAGTATGATCAAACAATTTTCTGTCCATTCCGCTTCGTCCTCCTCTACTCAGTGCAGTTCAAAATTTTAACATGTAACTCGGATCCAGTCAACCGTCATCCCGCTCTTTCCTTCGTTTTTCAGGCCTTTTTCAGGCGAATGACCACCAGCTCTCCCGGATTGAAGATGCGGACAGGGAGCGTATGCGTTCCCAGCCCCCTGCCAAGTATCATAACCCTTCCGTCCATCTCAAACCTGCCGCCGTCATAGCGAGGGAACAGCCGGAGCCTGGGGGAAATCACGCCTCCCAGAACAGGAAGCCTCATAAGGCCTCCGTGCACATGTCCTGACACGGTAAGATCGGCTCCCCAGCCCGCATAGGTCTCAAAGTAATCGGGATTATGGGCGATGAGGAGATTAAATTTCTCTTCGTCAGGCTTCCCCAGCAGACGGTCCAGATATTCCTCCTCCATGGAAGGCTTCACCAGCTTTCTGTAATAGTCCCTGTCAATCTCAAGGCCGTACAGCTCCACATGATAATCGGACAGAAAAACCTTCCGGTTCACAAGGAGGCGCACTCCCGCCCGTGAAAGCCTCTCCATATAATCCCCGTACATACTGCCGAACTCCTCCGGAAACAGCCTGGTCTTATGCTCATGGTTTCCGTTGCCGTAATAGACGGGATATTTTCCGGCAAGACCGCACACAAACGATGCCGTGTCGGAATTGTTTCCTCCACGGTCCGCCGTGTACATGTCTCCCGCAATCAGCACCGCATCCGGCTTCTGCCCTTCAATGGCCTTTTGAAGCCTTGCGTTGTTCCTTCCAAAGGACTTGTTATGCAGGTCGGAAAGCAGGACAAACGTTGCGTCCCTCTCAAGCTTCTTCGAGACGCAGGTATATTCTCTTATCACAAATCGGTTGCAGTCCGCCGCCATCACCAGAAGCATAAAGATAAGGAGCGCTGCAGCCACAGTCAAAAGTATTGTCACGTTTCTTTTCTCCTTCCGTATGATTGTATCACAATCTCTCAGAAACTACAAAACAGTTTCCAGACTTTTATGACATAATCTTTATATCCCGCCTTCTCAATCGTAACGTCCGACAGAATGGAAACGCTGCCGATCCTTTTTCCGTCCAGCTGATAAACCGCCTCTCCCACGGCATCTCCCCTCTTTACGGGTGCCGTAATCTCAGCCGGAAGGCTGATGGTCTTTTCGATCGCGTTAAGATTGCTGCCCGCTATATCCAGATACCGGAAGGGTCCCTGGTAAATCAGCGCCGCATTATCCTCCACTCCCCCTTTTACCGGAAGCCGGGGAAGTGCGTCCTCGTTGGGATCTTCATACAGGGCGCTGACACTGTAGCCATAATTGAGAAGCGCCATAGCATCCTGAAACCTCACTTTGTTGCTGGGCGATCCCATGACTACCGCAATCAGGTCGATATTGTCCTTGCTTGCCGTTGCGGAGAGACAGTAAAGCGCCTTGCTTGTGGAACCGGTTTTCAGCCCCGTGGTCCACTCGTACATTTTCAGCAGCTTGTTCGTACTGGCTAAGGTGAAGGTGGAGCTGCCCTTTGGAGTAACATGAGTGATATCCTCCATCCATATCTTCGTGTAATCGAAGACCTGGGGATATTTTGTGATCAGCTCCCTGGACATGATTGCCACATCCTTTGCCGTGGTATAATGGCCGTCCGAATCCGTCAGTCCGCAGCAGTCCTCAAAATGCGTGTTCTGCATTCCAAGCTGATCCGCCTTGTCATTCATCATTCTCACAAACTCTTCCTCGCTCCCCGCAATAAACTCCGCGGCCGCCACACTGGCATCATTTCCGGAGGCCACCGCAATGCACTTGATGATCGTATCGAGGTTCTGCACCTCACCCTCCTCAAGAAAGACCTGGGAACCGCCCATGGATTTCGCATAGGCGCTGGTCATCACCTCGCTGTCCAGGCTGATTCGCCCCGTGTTCAGATGTTCAAAGATAAGGAGCAGTGTCATGATCTTGGTAATACTCGCAGGGCTTCTCCTCTCCGAGGCGTTTTCCTCGCAGATTACCTGCCCCGTGGAGGCCTCGATCAGAATATAGGAGGGGGCTTCCACAGGCGGAGCCGCACTGACCTCCATAAGACTCATCCAAAAAAAGACAACGCTTACCGCACAGCACAGCATGCGGCATAAAAATGCTTTCCCGTTTTTTTTCACTAATCAACTCTCCCATATGTGTCCTATGTTCATGGATATGCTTTTTTGCACTCTATAATGCAAGTACAAAAAAAGAGAGCGAAATTTAATTCACTCTCTTTCTTACCGGGCTATGTAATTAATACCATCTGGTACGGAAGGCCTGATATCTGTCTCTTATTTTTTCCTTATATTCTATCAGGTTTTCCCTAAAAATGTGGTAAAGCCTGAAAAGATAGTCCACGGTGACCACGCACAGCACCAGCATGCAGATCCTCACGCCCCACAGAACATCACAATAGTCTATGAAATTGATAATTCTTCCGTGAAGGAATACGATAATGATAATGGCGTAAAAGCCCCAGGCAACCGTGCTTTCCAGACAGATAATCCCCTGGAAATTACAGGGCTTTTCATTGTAATCCCACCAGACCTCGCCAAATATCTTCAGCATCAGGCGTCCCACAAGATACTCAAACGCCGTGGCAAGCAGCGCACCCACAAGGTAAAGCTGCACAAGATGCCCCCGCAGCGGATGCAGGATCAGATACCCAATCACTCCTCCGAAGCCGTAGATCGGGCAGAAAGGTCCTCTCCCGAAGCCCCGGTTCGTCAGCTTTCTGTTGCACAATGACATGTAGATGGATTCCACCAGCCATCCCAGCATGCTGTAGATGATAAAGGCGGCCGTCAAATGGTAGAGATCGGTTCCGAACATTTCCTTTGACCACACAATGTTCCCCTCCTTTCTTTCATTCACCTGCCTATAAAACGTTTCCCCTGTATAAATATCTTCAGATATTTAATAATCGTTTAATAATTTCTTAGTTTTTACTAAATACAGTCATGATGCAAGAAAGTTCCTGATAATCCTATCAGGAACTCCGCATGCATTATAATTAGTTGTATTTACGTTTTCTTGCAGCTTCAGATTTTTTCTTACGCCGTACGCTGGGTTTTTCGTAATGCTCTCTCTTACGAATCTCCTGCTGAATACCAGCTTTTGCACAGCTTCTTTTAAAACGACGTAAAGCGCTGTCCAAAGTCTCGTTCTCTTTTACGATTACGTTTGACATCTTCTACACCCGACCTCCCTTCAGTCCCTTCCTAGTAACACGACTGATTGGGTTATTCATGCACCTTCATGCACAACTATGATTATAGCACAATTTAAACACAAGTCAACCCAATTTTCGGTATTTATACATATTTTGGCGGATTTTTTATTTTTTTACCCCAGCTGGCCTTCCAGAATCCCGGCAGATGCCTCAACAGCCTTGTCAATTCCGGCAGGATTCTTTCCGCCCGCCTGGGCCATATTGGCCCGGCCGCCGCCGCCGCCGCCCACCAGTGCGGCAATTCCCTTGATCAGATTTCCCGCATGGGCTCCCCGGCTCATCGCTTCCTCCGTCGCCATCGCAACCATGTTTACCTTTCCTTCCAGATCGGAGATCAGGACGATCACGCCCTCTCCAAGCCTGCCCTTAAGCTGGTCTCCCAGATCCCTCAGGCCATTCATGTCAACTCCGCTGACCCTGGCCGCAAGAAGCTTAACCCCTTTGATCTCCTTCACCTGATCCATCACGTCTCCAAGGGCTTCCCTGGCCGCCCGGCTCTTTAAGGATTCGTTTTCACTCTGGAGAGCCTTGATCTCGCTCAGAAGATGAGAAAGCCTGTCCGTAAGCTCCGCAGGCGCGGTCTTCACCATTGCCGCGGCTTCCTGGAGTGTGTGCTCAAGCTGGCCGTAATACTTCAGAACGCCCGCACCCGTGAGTGCCTCTATCCTGCGCACATTGGCCGCAACACCGCTCTCGGATATGATCTTAAACAGGGTGATCGCCCCCGTGTTCGCCACATGGGTGCCTCCGCACAGCTCCGTGGAAAAATCTCCCATCTGCACCACGCGCACACTCTCCCCGTATTTTTCTCCAAACAGGGCCATGGCCCCCGTCCTCTTCGCCTCCTCAAGAGACATGATCTTTGTCTCAACCGGAATCGCCTGTGCGATCTTCTCGTTGACGATTTGCTCCACTCTGGAGATCTCCTCCTTAGTCATGGCCGAGAAATGGCTGAAGTCAAAACGAAGCCTCTCCCCGTTCATAAAGGAACCGGCCTGCTCCACGTGAGTTCCCAGCACCTCCCGAAGGGCCTTCTGAAGCAGATGGGTTGCGCTGTGGTTTTTGCAGGTGTCGCTCCTGCCCGCCTCGTCCACCTGAAGCCTCACGGCATCCTCGCACTTGAGCATTCCCCGGGTCATTTTTCCGATATGGCCTACCTTGCCGCCAAGAAGCTTTACCGTCTCCTCCACTCTGAATTCCCCGGCCTCGCAGCTGATGATTCCCACATCGCCGCACTGGCCGCCCATGGTGGCGTAAAAAGGAGTCTCCTCCACAATAACCGTTCCCGCCTCGCCGTCTGTCAGCGCCTGCACCAGCTCGCTCTCCGTGGTGAGCACCGTGATCTTTGAATCATGGCAGAGCCTGTCATAACCCACGAACTGCGTGGTAACGGAAGGATCAATGGACTCATATACGGTCACATCGGCTCCCATATAGTTAGTGGTCTTGCGGGCAGCCCTCGCCTTGAGCTTCTGTTCCTCCATGGCCTTTGCAAAGCCCTCCTCATCCACCGTAAATCCCTTTTCTTCCAGAATCTCCCTGGTAAGATCCAGAGGAAAGCCGTAGGTGTCATAGAGCCGGAAAGCATCCGCTCCGTCAAGGCACTTCTTTCCCGCCTTCACCATCTCCTCCTCCATGTCGCCGAGGATGCCAAGCCCCTGGTCAATGGTCTTGTTAAACTTATTTTCCTCCTGAGTCAGCACATTGAAAATAAAGTCCTTCTTTTCCTCAAGCTCCGGATAACCGTCCCTGCTTCCCTCGATCACCGTGCTGCTCAGATCCGCAAGGAACGTCCCTTCTATTCCCAGCAGTCTTCCGTGGCGCGCCGCACGGCGGATGATCCTGCGCAGCACATAGCCTCTTCCCTCGTTATTGGGCATGATTCCATCCGAAATCATAAAGGTTGCGGAGCGGATATGGTCAGTCACGATACGGATGGAAACGTCCCACTTGTACTCCTTCTTATATTCCTTGCCGGAAATTGCGCAGACTCTGCTCCTCAATGCGCGGATGGTGTCGATGTCGAAAATGGAATCCACATCCTGTACCACGGCCGCAAGCCTCTCAAGCCCCATTCCGGTATCTATGTTCTTCTGTTCCAGCTCCGAATAATTGCCCTTCCCGTCATTGTCAAACTGGGTGAACACATTATTCCAGACCTCGATATAGCGGTCGCAGTCACAGCCCACGGTACACTCCGGCCTGCCGCAGCCGTACTTCTCACCCCTGTCATAGTAAACCTCGGAGCAGGGACCGCAGGGGCCGGAGCCATGCTCCCAGAAATTATCCTCTTTCCCGAAACGGAAAATTCTCTCCGCCGGAATTCCCACTTCCTTGTTCCAGATCTCAAACGCCTCGTCGTCATTTTCATAGATGGAAGGATAGAGCCTGTCAGGGTCAAGTCCCACCACCTGCGTCAGAAACTCCCATGTCCAGGCGATTGCCTCATGCTTGAAATAGTCCCCGAAGGAAAAATTGCCCAGCATCTCGAAAAACGTGCCGTGGCGGGCGGTCTTTCCGATATTGTCAATGTCACCGGTGCGGATGCACTTCTGACAGGTGGTAACTCTTCTCCTTGGAGGAATCTCCTGTCCCGTAAAATAAGGCTTTAAGGGAGCCATCCCGGAATTGATCAGAAGCAGGCTGTTGTCATTGTGCGGCACCAGGGAAAAGCTTTTCATTTTAAGATGATCCTTACTAACGAAAAAATCAAGGAACATTCTACGCAGTTCATTTACGCCATACTGTTTCATTCGTCAAACCTCGCTCTTTAAAAAGTGAATTTATCTGCAAAATAAGCGTCAAGCTGATCAATCGCCACACGCTCCTGCTCCATGCTGTCGCGAAAACGCACGGTCACGCAGCCGTCTGTCTCGGAATCAAAATCGTAAGTGACGCAGAACGGCGTTCCGATCTCGTCCTGGCGGCGGTATCTCTTTCCGATATTTCCTCTGTCGTCAAACTCGCAGTTATATTTCTTCGACAATGCCGTAAAGATCTTCTCCGCGCCCTCGTTCAGCTTCTTGGAAAGAGGAAGCACGCCGATCTTAACGGGAGCCAGCGCCGGATGGAAATGAAGCACTGTCCGCACATCTCCCTCGCCGATCACCTCCTCGTCATAGGCCGCACACAGGAAGGCCAGAACCACACGGTCCGCTCCCAGGGAGGGCTCGATCACATAAGGAACATACCGCCAGTTCTTCTGGTCATCAAAATAGGTGAGATCCTGACTCGACGTATTCTGGTGCTGAGTCAGGTCATAATCCGTCCTGTCCGCAATCCCCCACAGCTCGCCCCAGCCAAAGGGGAAAAGGAATTCAATATCCGTGGTCGCCTTGGAGTAGAAGGAAAGCTCCTCCTTCTCATGGTCGCGGACCCTCATCTCCTCCTCCTTCATGCCCAGCGCTTTCAGCCAGTCGATGCAGAACTGCTTCCAGTATGCGAACCACTCCAGATCCGTGTCCGGCTCGCAGAAGAATTCCAGCTCCATCTGCTCAAACTCTCTGGTACGGAAGGTAAAGTTGCCCGGCGTGATCTCGTTTCGGAAGGATTTTCCGATCTGGCCGATTCCGAAGGGAATCTTCTTGCGGGAGGTTCTCTGCACATTCTTGAAGTTCACAAAAATACCCTGAGCCGTCTCGGGACGCAGATAAACCGTGTTCTTCGCATCCTCCGTGACGCCCTGGAAGGTCTTGAACATCAGATTAAACTGGCGGATATCCGTAAAATTATGCTTGCCGCAGGAAGGACAGGGAACATGATTGTCCTCGATAAACGCCTTCATCTTCTCCTGGGACCAGCCGTCAATGGCTCCATCCAGCTCCATACCGTGCTCCATTGCATAGTCCTCGATAATTTTATCCGCACGGAAGCGCTCATGGCATTCCCTGCAGTCCATCAGCGGATCCGAAAAGCCTCCCAGATGGCCGGATGCCACCCAGGTCTGCGGATTCATGAGAATGGCGCAGTCCACACCCACATTGTAGGGATTCTCCATGATGAATTTCTGCCACCAGGCCCTCTTCACATTATTTTTGAGCTCAACTCCAAGATTTCCGTAGTCCCAGGTATTCGCAAGGCCCCCATAAATCTCCGAGCCGGGATAGACAAAGCCTCTCGCTTTTGCCAGGGCAACGATTTTTTCCATTGTTTTTTCCATAATCCTCATACCTTTCGTCCTGTTATTTAAATAATATATAAGCAAGCTCCCCTGATTCCTCCTCAAAGAAAGCTGTCTTAAGCTTCTTATCCATAGTGACATTGTCGCTGATATAAGCCGCTTTTCCGCTCAGCGTTACAGGCTCTTTCCTGTCCGTGATCAGAAGGCGCATCTCCGTCATGGCCAGAATATCGCTCATTCCCACGGTCTCCTTGAGATCCTTTGCCGACGAAAGCACCCTGTTCAGGTCATATCCCGCATCCTGCGCCTCCCCTGCGGAGCCCAGGAAAAAAATCCCGTCATTAAAGGAAGCGTAGCTGGAGGCATCCGCATACGTCATTTCCACTCTCACGACTCCGTCCTGCGCAGCTACCTTCTCCACGGAAACCGTTCCCTCTCCCGCTTCATTGTTGTAATCCGCAGCCTCTCTGAGTATCTTCTGCTGCAGCTCATCCTGATCATAATAAGACTTGTCAAAGCTCTCCACAATCAGCGATTTCAGCTTTCCGTCCTTTAGTATCGTCACCGAGCTTTCTTCCTCCCCGCCGCCCTCGGCGCAGGCCGTAAGAAAAATCATTCCCGCCGCAAGCAAAAGTCCCGCCGCTCTCGCACAGCCATATCCGGGAGGGAAAAGTTTATTCCGTGTCATCTGCTCTCCTTCTTTCCGCTGCAAACTGCCTTCATTTTACCCAATTCATTATATATGAGTTATTTCTCTTTTTCAATATGGAATTTCGCCCCTGACTGTAAGGCCTCTGGCCTCCCTGAGGATTTCGAGGCTTTTAAACCTTCTGTCAATGAACCTTTTCCGGTACTTTGCCGCTATCTCTCCTAGCTGCTCCAGCACGCTGTCCGTCACGATAAAGGTGTAAAGCTTTTCCACCGGGGTATTCACGATGAAGGAGAGCGCATAGAGCGTGGATTCCTCAAGACCGCTCCGCTCCGGAGGCCCTGGGTATTCTCCGTTCAGGGCAAGCGCCTTGATCTCAAATATGTACTGAACTAAGGAATTGTCGATTTTCCCGTGGCAAAGAGCCCGCAGGGACTGATAGAGGAGCTTCAGCATATTTTTCTCATCATTGTTCTCTCTCGTATAATAGTCCATGACCTCCAGAAAGTACATTCCATAGCAGGCTCCTTCAAAATCCTCCCGGAGCTGTTCAAAGTAGCTGCTGATGGATGCCTCGCTGACGCTGTAGGAATTTCTCCCCTCAAACAGCCTGAATTCCCCAAAACAAAAGGGATTGGTAGAAGCAAGCAGCCTGCTCCCCTGTTTCCTTGCCCCTCTGGCAAAGGCTGCTATCTTTCCCCGCTCCCTTGTAAGTATCACCACTCTCCGGTCATATTCCCCGAAAGGCTCCGCCTTCAATATCATCCCTGTAACTGTGAAAAGTTCCTGCATTAGGATTCTCTCCCTCTTTTTCCGTCCCGTCTATCTCCCTGTGAGTAAGGTAGGACAGATAATCGTCCACTCTTCCGGTATTTAGAAATCGTTGCCAGTAATTTGGTTCCTTCATCCTGTGCCCCCTAACAAAAATGAGATTGTTATTAGGGTTTACTTTTTTCTCTTTTCTATTCGTACTCCTTCTGATTGTAGCCGAAATTTTTGAGAAGGAAATCACTGTCCCGCCAGTCCTTTTTGACCTTGACCCAGAGCTGCAGATTCACCCTGCTATCCAGCATGGCCTCCATATCCTTTCTGGCTGCGGCTCCGATCTTTTTCAGCATACTTCCCTGCTTCCCGATGATGATTCCCTTGTGGGACTCCTTCTCACAGATAATGGTAGCCTCGATATCCACGATATCCCTTCTCCATTTCATTTTTTCAATGGTCACCGCGATCCCGTGGGGAATCTCCTCCTCAAGGCACCTCAGCGCCTTTTCCCGGACCATTTCCGCCACGATCTGGCGCTGAGGCTGGTCCGTCACCGTATCCTCGTCAAAAAAGGCCGGTCCGTAGGGAAGGTATTTCATGACGCATTTTATAAGCTCTTCGGTATTCTCCCCTTTCAGGGCGGAAACCGGCACAATCTCGTCAAAATCCATCGCCTTCCGGTAGGTGTCGATGAAGCCAAAAAGCTCCTCCCGCCTCACCGTGTCAATTTTGTTGATTACCAGAATCAACGGGGTATTGACCCTCTCCAGCTTTTCCAGAATATGTCTCTCCCCGGCCCCGATAAAATTGGAGGGCTCCACAAGCCACAGAATCACGTCAACCTCCTTAAGAGTGCGCTCCGCCACATTTACCATGTAATCTCCCAGCTTGTTTTTCGCCTTATGGATACCGGGAGTATCCACGAACACGATCTGTCCCTCCCCGGAGGTATAAACGGTCTGTATTCTGTTTCTCGTGGTCTGTGGCTTGCCTGACGTAATGGCGATTTTCTGCCCGATGAGGCAGTTCATCAGCGTGGACTTGCCTACATTGGGTCTTCCTATCAGTGTCACAAAGCCTGATTTAAACTGTTCACTCATTCTTCTCTTCCTTTTGTTCTACTTTCTGTTTTTTCCCTTTCTCTTTTTCTTCCCGTAATCCGGACCGGCGCCTGTGCAGAAATCTCCACACAAACAGTGCGATTATCAGGATGACGGCCCAAAGCACGATATAGGGAAGATAAATCACAAGGCCGATCATCAGGTTTTTCGCCCCGCTTCCTATGTTGTAGAGGCTCTGGGCAAAGCCCGTCTTAATCTTTTCAAGGGTGGTCTGTTCCTTTATGGGTGTCAGCTTTGCCACCTCGTCTATGTACAGCCGCACCGTGCTGTAGGAAACCTGATTATCCAGGGTGCGGAGCTGGGATTCCATGCTCTCGATCTGATAGCGCACGTCGGAAAGCCTGCTCTCAATAGCAATAATGTCCTCCACGCTCTCCGCCTTTTCCAGAAGCTCGAGAAGCCTTTTCTGCTCCACGAGCAGCGCATCCTTGTGGCTTTTCATATCCACATACTGCAAAGTCACATCCGTCACGTTCTCGTCTCTGCTGACCACATTGGAAATCTGCGCCACCGTTCCTAGGAATTCATCCAGCTTCTCCGAGGGGATCCGCAAAACCAGGCTGGCGTTTCTGGTGCCGCCTCCGTAGTAATAGCTGCCGTTATAGGTGCTGCTCTCCTCCACGTATCCCCCGAAGCTTTCCGTCTTTTCCGTCACGGCCTTCATCAGATCGTCAAAGGTTTCCGTCTCCACATTGAGAGAGACATTGCGGATCAGCTTCCGGGAGCTCTCCTGCACCCTGGGGGTCGCGCTTTCGCTTTCGCCCCCGCTGCCGGCTTCGGCTTCCATGGTTTGCGCCGCAGTCTCCTGCATGTAGACATCATTTGTGACATAAGCCGCAGCATCCTTGGCTTCCTCCATCATCATTCCGCCGGACGAACCGCCGCAGCCCGCCGCAAGCAGAACGGACGCAGCCACTCCCGCCACCGTAAAAAGACGGCTCCGAATCTGTTTTCTTTTTCTCATAAGCTTTTCCTCCCTATCCTTTTCCTGTTTTGTCTTCTGTTAAGGATACGTTTCGGAGCCGCCCTTTTATGGCTTTCTCATTTTTTAATGGAACAGCTGCTCGATTTTCCCGAACATGGACTCATTTTCCCGGATCCGTTCGCCGTTTCCAACCACGCACAGGCATTTGCCGCTCATAAAGGCCTCCACATAGCGGTGAAGTCCCTTTAAGGTCTCGTCCGTGGTTGCAAGAAGCTCGTCCCTCTCCCTCTGGAGCTGCTCCATGGAGATGTTTGTCATATAACAGCCCAGGGAATAATTTCCTCTTGTGGCCGGAGTCATGGGCGTATCCAGCTCACTGACCGCACCGATGATAAACTGCGTCACCGTGCGCTCGTCGGCATCAAAATTACGGACATATTCGGCAGCCCTCTCATACACATCCACGGTCTTATCCAGATTGGGATCCCTGTAGGACACAAAATAGCCATCCCCGTTGCGCGTAAAGCTGCACATACAGCCGTAGGCCCCTCCCTTCACCCGAATCTGGTTCCAGAGATAATCATATCCCATCATAACCTTCAGGACCTTCAGGGAGCCTGTATAGGGCAGACCCTTCTCAATAAAGTTTCCCGCACGGCACACGTACTGTACCTGTCCTGCGGTCATAAAGCCCTCGTTCTTTACAGACAGCTCCGGACAAAAGCCCTCTCCCCCCACAGGGTCCGTAAACAGATCCCGGGAAAGCTCCGCAATCTGTTCCTCGATTCCCGCAAGGCCTTCCTTCGTTCCCGTGTAATCAACCAGGAGATTTTCCGGCCGGAAAATACACACCGCAAGCTGCTTCAAATTCTTCTTCAGCTCCTCCCTGCGCTCCTCAAAATGATCATCAAGCTCCTCGAGCAGCCTGAACTGCGGGATCCCGCTGATCTGTCCCGACACGGCAGCAGAGGGTGAAAAATAGGAGAGCGCCCGGATGGCCGCAACCTGATGCCCCGCGCTCATCATGCTTGCCTGCATTCTGGACCTGGCCTCCGCGATAATCTCATGGAGCCGCTTGTCATCCTCGTAATCGGAGGAGAGAATGATCTCCTTCATGAGCCGCAGCGCCTTATCCCTGTTCTCATAAAGACTCTTCGACCTTACCTCCAGGGTAATGCGGTACTCGTCCAGCTTGTTTGCATTGAGATAGGTGCTCACCTGGAAGCGTATACCGCCGGTATGGATATTCACCTCATTAAAAAGGTCTCCATAGCTGTAGTTTTTCGTGTTTACCATCATCAGCACGGCCTTGAGCACTCCCACATAGGGGAAAAGCGGTGCGGGCACCTTTTTGAGATCAAACAAAAGATTCAGGTAGCCAATTCCGTTGGTAAAGATGTCGTGAACAAGGACTGTGGTTTCACCCGCCTTCCTTTCCTCGTTGATGAAGGATGCCGCCTCCTTTTTCATATCCTCCCTGGTAAGAAGAGGAATCGTCTCCAGATCTTCCTTGGTATTGGGCTGTTCCTGATAAGCCCGGAGGGCCCTGGTATCCTCCACAATCCTCCGGATCTCCTCCTCTGAGAGGGAATTTCTGTATTCAGTAAGCTTTTCGGCAAGAGCCGCCTCCTTTTTCGTGGTCAGTCCCGGAACCGGCTTAACCACAAGCACCGCCTTATGGGGATTTTCCAGAATCATGGAAGCGATCAGCCTCTCAAAATATCCCGTTTCGATCTCCTCCCGCAGCTGTCTGTAGGTATCGTTCGCTTCGATGTGCATAAAGGGGGACATATCGTCATAGAGCCAGCTGTCAAGAGTCTGAAGCCCCAGCATCAGCCCTCTGGGATAAGAGCCAAAATCTCCCTCCCGGTAGCGGAATTCAAAGTAATTGACAGCCGCCTTAAGCGCTTTCCTGTCAATTCCCTCCGCGGACAGACGCAGAAGCTCTTCCTCCACGGTGCGAACAAACTCCTCCCTCAGCTCCTCGTCCGCATTCTTTGCCACAATGGCGAAATAAGGCTGATAAACGCCGTTTTCCATGCTGCTGTAGACATCCTTTCCGATCCCCCTGTCGATCAGCGCCTGCTTGATCGGAGCGCCGGGAGCGGAGCAGAGCACATAGTCCAGAATATCCATGGCCGCATAGAGCTTTTTGTCCAGACTCGTCCCCATGGAAATATTGTAGGTCAGATAAGCGTTTCCCTTGACGGGCTCATCCTCCATCACGGAGTATTCCCGGACAACCTCCCTCGGGCTGTCAAAGGGTGCCTGCCGCTTTACCGCCGAATCAATGGAAAGAGCGTCAAAATCCCCCAGATATTTCTCATCCAGAAAGGTGAGATACTCAACCGGATCCATGTTTCCATACAGATAGATATAGCTGTTGGAGGGATGATAGTATTTTCCATGGAATGCAAGAAACTCCTCGTAGGTCAGCTGCGGAATCACATCGGGATCTCCGCCCGATTCCAGGCCGTAGGTGATGTCCGGATACAGGGAATTCATGATCTCCCGCTCCACCACGTCATCCGGGGAGGAGAAGGCCCCCTTCATCTCATTATAGACCACGCCGTTGATGGTAAGCTCGTCCTTTTCGTCTTCCATCTCATAGTGCCAGCCTTCCTGCCTGAAAATCTTTTCTTCCTTGTAGATATTGGGATAGAGCACGGCATCCATATAGACATGAACCAGGTTCTTAAAATCCTTGTCATTGCAGCTGGCCACCGGATAAACCGTCTTGTCTGGATAGGTCATCGCATTTAAAAATGTGTTGAGAGAGCCCTTCACCAGCTCCACGAAGGGATCCTTTACCGGGAAGCTCCTTGACCCGCACAGAACGGAATGCTCCAGGATGTGGGCAACCCCGGTGCTGTCCTTCGGAGGCGTGCGAAAGCCGATGTAAAACACCTTATTCTCATCGTCATTTAAAAGCAGCACCACGTGCGCTCCTGTCTTCCTGTGTCTCAAAATGCAGCCCTCGGAGTTCAGGTCGGAAATCCTTCTTCTCTCCACGATCTCATAGGCCGCCAGTTTTTCAATCTGATATTCCATGTTCGCCATCCTTTCTTCATGCCAGAGTCTTCCTCTTAGTATAACGTAAATCCATCAAAAGTAAAAGAGCAGGCTGGAAAAAATTTTCCGGCCCGCTCAGTGTAAAAGGGGAATTTTACCAAATGTTTGGTGTCAGTGATGCCGCTTGAAATAACATCTCCCTGACACTTATAGAGTATAGCAGAGAAATCCGAAGAAATCAAGTACCATTTTCAAATTTTCTGTAAAATTTTGTTGACGGATTACAGCTCGCAGTTTTTCACGGTTCTCGGGAAGGGAATCACGTCGCGGATGTTTCCCATGCCCGTCAGATACATCACGCATCTCTCAAAGCCAAGCCCGAAGCCGGCATGACGCGCGGAACCGAAACGTCTCAGGTCAAGGTAGAACTCATAATCCTCCTTATTGAGGCCGAGCTCCTCCATCCTCTGCTCCAAAAGCTCAAGCTTGTCCTCCCTCTGGCTTCCGCCGATGATCTCGCCGATGGCCGGAACAAGACAGTCCATGGCCGCCACGGTCTTTCCATCCTCATTCAGCTTCATGTAAAAGGCCTTGATCTCCTTGGGGTAATCCGTCACAAACACCGGACGCTTGAATTCCTTTTCCGTGAGGAATCTCTCATGCTCGGTCTGCAGATCGCTGCCCCAGTGTACCTTGTATTCAAATTCGTCATTATGCTTTTCCAGAATCTCAATCGCCTGGGTGTAGGTCACATGGCCGAACTCGGAGGACAGCACGTGCTGCAGGCGTTCGATCAGGCCTTTGTCAACAAACTGGTTAAAAAACGCCATCTCCTCCGGAGCGTTTTCCAGCACATAGCGGATGACGTATTTCAGCATGCTCTCCGCAAGTATCATATCATCCTTAAGGTCCGCAAAGCACATTTCCGGCTCGATCATCCAGAACTCCGCGGCGTGGCGGGTGGTGTTGGAGTTCTCCGCCCTGAAGGTGGGGCCGAAGGTATACACGTTCCGGAAGGCAAAGGCATAGGTCTCCGCATCCAGCTGTCCGCTCACCGTAAGGTTTGTGGGCTTTCCGAAGAAATCCTGGCTATAGTCCACCTCTCCCTGTTCTGTTTTGGGCACATCGTCAAGCTCCAGGGTTGTCACCTTGAACATCTCTCCCGCGCCCTCACAGTCACTTCCCGTGATCAGAGGCGTATGCACATAGACAAATTCCCTCTCACGGAAAAACTGGTGAATCGCATAGGCCGCCAGGGAACGCACGCGGAACACGGCCTGAAAGGTGTTCGTCCTGGCCCGCAGGTGGGATATGGTGCGCAGATACTCAAAGCTGTGACGCTTTTTCTGCAGCGGGTAATCCGAAGGGCAGGCGCCCTCCACCACGATCTCCCGGGCCTGCATCTCAAGAGGCTGCTTTGCTCCCGGCGTTACCACGATTTTTCCCGTCACGATCACGGCGGCTCCCACGCCGATTCTGGCAATCTCCTCAAAATCAGCCAGTTCATCCGAATACACCACCTGAAGCGGCTCAAAGAAGCTTCCGTCGTTTACCACCAGAAACCCGAAGGTCTTGGAATCTCTGTTGCTTCTCACCCAGCCGCCCACTCTCACCTGGCTGTCCGCATATTTTTCTTTCTCCCTGAATAAATCCTTGATATTTGTCAGTTCCATAATATTCCTGCCTTTCTCCTGTACAGTATTCTCATATTTCTTTATTTTACCACATCTATACGCTGAAGGTCAAAAGGCCCAGCTTAGATATGATGATTTCACGGACAATCATGCCGCAAGCCTTCTTTTTTGCAAGATTTATTTCCGCAAGCTCCTTAAGCCTGAGCACCTTCTCCTCGTATACGAAGCGCTTTTGACCGAGAAGCGTCCGCCTCTGCGCCTGAACAACAACCTTCACCCTGACCTTGAGCTGACTGAAGGTATCGTACACGAAGCCCTCCGGAACCATATAATAGAACTGGCTTTCCAGAGTAGTGTCCTGATCCGCTTCCTTCAAAATATACTGGTTCAGGATGGCTTTCAGCTTAAAGGGAACCATCTCCTGTCCGAGAAGCTCGCCAAAGGTAAATCTCGCCCCAAGGTATACGCTCTCCACATCCATGATTACATATTTAAAATCATTGTCCGACAATTCTTCTCTGTGCCCCGACATTTCTCACTCCCATTTCCGGACTATCCGATATCCTCGATGGCATACCCGCAAAAACGCAGAGCGTCGCGGATCACTTCCTCGTCCATTCCGCTCTCTGCCGCAAGCTCCTCCACCGTCACCTTTCTGCGCAGCTGTCTGGATAAGTCCGCCGCCTTCTTTGCCACCTTTCTGACTCTGGAAAGAACCTTTTTGTCCTTATCCGCCTCGCTCACGTACTGCGCAATGCTCCGTTCCATGGCATCCATAACCATTCCCGTCAGCATGCCGTCCGCCTCCCCGGCATGTTCCAGACAGCCCAGCATGGATACCCCCTGGGCAAGCGCCACGTTTCCCTCTCCGATCAGGTCGTCCACCAAAACGCCCTGTCCCGCATAGAGCCTGGAAATCTCCACCACCCTGGTCAAATACAGGGGAATCAGCCTCTTCTGTGCGTCCGGCTCTCCCGCCATGGCGGAGAGGATAAGCGCCTCCTTCTCCCCTTCCGCAAGCTCTGCCAGGCCTGCCAGCTCCTTTTTGTACTCTTCCAGATAATCGATCTCCTCCCGAGAGAGGAATTCGTCAGGATCCGGCACTGTGCCTATCCCGATTTTATTTTTTTCCAGATACTCGAAGACCAGGGAAAGCTGCTCTTTGGACAGGTCAAGCCCGCGAAAGGCATCCTCGACCTGCTCCTTTTCTATGCTGTTCCCCTGTTCTCTCGCCAGCTTCTTTACCTTCTCCAGCGTCCTCGCAAATATTATTTCCTGGTCCGTTCCCATAAGTTCTTCCCTTTTCGCTCTCACTGATGCTTTACATGGGTGTGCGTAAACAGATGCTCCTGACAATACTCATAATTACCGTCACATTTGGAGCAGAACCGGAATTCCAGCTCCGGATTGCTCTCCTCCGTCCTCCCGCAGACAGCGCACTTGTGTCTTGTGATGTTCGTTGATTTCCTGACCTCCCGCCGGAACTCCTGCCTTCTCCTCACCTGCTTCGGAGACATGTGGATCATGTTCCTGCTGGTAAAGAAAAACACGCCGAAGTTCAGCAGGGATGCCGCAATCACAAAACGGTTTGCGATGGTCACGGAAGGGTCAATATAACCCACGATAAACTGGTAAACCAACATGGCTCCGTAGATGATTCCCAATACCTTTACCTTGATCGGGATCAGGAAAAACAGGAGCAGCTGCATATTGGGAAAAGTCGCCGCAAAGGCGAGGAATATCGACATATTTACATAATAGGTACTGAACATGGTGGATATCTGGAAAAAGAAATTTTCCGCACCGTACACCAGAAGCACCTCCGGACGGAACAGATAAAAAAAGCCCATCATGGCAAAGGAGCCCGCGGCGGTAAAAATCATTCCCAGAAAAAGATAGAGGTTATAGCGGTAGGTTCCCCAGGTATTTTCCAAGGTAGTTCCTATGGAATAGTAAAAATAGAGCATGATGAGCGTAAAGAAATCAAAGCCCTCGGGCGGAATGATCAGCCATGTCACAAGTCTCCAGATCTGTCCCCCGAACAGGATCGCATAGGGATTTAAGGTGAGATACCCCAGGAAGCCTTCGTTCACCCAGCTGATCAGGTATCCGCAGGCATAAAACAAAACCAGGACAAGAGAAATATTCCTGATTGCATATTTGCCGAATCTTTTTTCAAAGTTACTCATAGATTTCA
The DNA here is from genome assembly GCA_910586025.1 of uncultured Lachnospiraceae bacterium. Classification (GTDB taxonomy): domain Bacteria; phylum Bacillota; class Clostridia; order Lachnospirales; family Lachnospiraceae; genus Suilimivivens. The sequence continues at coordinate 27,085 of CAJUIO010000001.1, read as the reverse complement.
TAGACAGACGCTTCCTTTCGTGCTTGGTATCTTTGACGTTCTCATGCTCGAAAATTCTTGTGCTTCGCACATGCCGCAGCTGTGCTGCTTGCTCATTTTCTCGCTGACTTATCGGCACAAACCAAATACTTCGCTTCGCTCGTGCTTGGTTTCCTTGCCGATAAGTCACATTGTACCATCCTATCCATTAATTGTAAACTCATGTACGGAAATTTTAGATTTTACCTACTTTTTCTTTATAATTAATTAATTTTCGTACGTTGCAATTTGTAAATGAGTGTCGTATAATATCTAAATGTGTCTGATCATTGACATAACATAGTAATAGGAAATCTTAAGAAATAGAAAGGCGGCTTAATTATGGATCAAAGGCATTATACGCTGGGCATTGATATCGGTTCTACCACGGTAAAAATCGCCATACTGGATGATGCACATAATATTCTGTTTTCTAATTATAAACGGCATTTTGCCAATATCAGGGAAACCCTTTCGGACCTTTTAAACGAGGCTTACGGGCAGCTTGGCAACATCACCCTTCATCCCATGATCACCGGCTCCGGCGGACTTACGCTGGCCAATCACCTGAAGGTGCCCTTTGTACAGGAGGTCATCAGCGTAGCCACGGCTCTCAAGGAGCTCGCTCCCAGAACCGACGTGGCTATCGAGCTCGGAGGCGAGGATGCCAAGATCATCTATTTTGAAGGAGGCAATGTGGAACAGCGGATGAACGGAATCTGTGCAGGCGGCACCGGCTCCTTCATCGACCAGATGGCATCCCTTCTGCAGACCGACGCATCCGGTCTCAACGAATACGCCAAAGGCTATCACTCCCTCTATTCCATTGCAGCCAGGTGCGGTGTCTTTGCCAAAACCGACATCCAGCCCCTGATCAACGAGGGCGCTACCAAGGAGGATCTGTCCGCCTCCATCTTTCAGGCGGTGGTAAACCAGACCATCAGCGGCCTTGCCTGCGGCAAGCCCATCCGGGGGCATGTAGCCTTTCTTGGCGGTCCCCTTCATTTCCTCTCTGAACTTAAGGCGGCCTTTATCAGGACGCTGAAGCTGGATGAGGATCATGTGATAGACACGGACCATTCCCACCTCTTTGCCGCCATCGGTTCCGCGCTGAATGCGAAGGAGGAGGTCTTTTATACTCTGGAGGAGATGACAGAAAAGCTTTCCTCCGATATCAAAATGGAATTCGAGGTGGAGCGCATGGAGCCGCTCTTTTCCTCGGAGGAAGAATATGAACACTTTAAGGAGCGTCATTCCCGGCATCACATTGCCACAAGGGATCTTGCCTCCTACCAGGGCCGCTGCTATCTGGGGATTGATGCCGGCAGCACCACCACCAAGGTCGCTCTCGTGGATGACAAAGGTTCTTTGCTCTATTCCTTTTACAGCGGCAACGACGGCAGTCCCTTAAAGACCGCCATCCGCTCCATCCGCGAGATCTATGAAAGGCTCCCCGAGGGAGCCCGGATCGTGCGCTCCTGCTCCACCGGCTACGGGGAGGCTCTCCTTAAGGCCGCCTTCCTTCTGGACGACGGCGAGGTGGAGACCGTGGCCCACTACTACGCGGCCGCCTTCTTCAATCCGGAGGTGGACTGCATTCTGGATATCGGCGGACAGGACATGAAATGTATCAAGATCAAAAATCAGACCGTTGACAGCGTGCTTCTCAATGAGGCCTGCTCCTCCGGCTGCGGCTCCTTTATCGAGACCTTTGCCAAATCCCTGAATTACAGCGTGGAGGATTTTGCGGGTGCCGCCCTTTTTGCGGAGCATCCCATCGACCTGGGAACCAGATGCACCGTATTCATGAATTCCAAGGTAAAGCAGGCGCAGAAGGAAGGCGCATCCGTCTCAGATATCTCTGCGGGGCTTGCCTATTCCGTAATCAAAAACGCTCTCTTTAAGGTGATCAAGGTCTCCAGCGCCTCGGAGCTGGGACGGAATATCGTGGTTCAGGGCGGAACCTTCTATAATGACGCCGTCCTCCGCAGCTTTGAGAAGATAGCGGACTGTAAGGCCATACGCCCCGATATTGCCGGGATCATGGGAGCCTTCGGAGCGGCCCTTATCGCGAGGGAGCGCTTTCAGGAGGGCTATGAGACCACCATGCTCTCCATGGAAAAAATCAGCGCCCTGCAGTTCGAGACCAGCATGGCAAAGTGCAGGGGCTGCACCAACAGCTGTCGTCTCACCATCAACAAATTTACAGGAGGCCGCCAGTTTATTTCCGGCAACCGCTGCGAGCGGGGCATCGGCGGACAGAAGAACGAGCACAATGTCCCCAATCTGTTTGACTATAAGCTGAAACGCTTTTTTGATTACGAGCCGCTTCCCGCCGACCAGGCAGGGCGGGGCCGGGTGGGTATTCCCCGGGTCCTTAACCAGTACGAAAACTATCCCTTCTGGTTCACCTTTTTTACCGCACTTGAGTTTCAGGTCGTGCTCTCTCCCGCGTCAAACCGGAAGATCTACGAGCTGGGCATCGAGTCCATTCCCAGCGAATCCGAGTGCTACCCTGCCAAGCTGGCCCACGGCCACGTGAAATGGCTCATTGACCAGAAGGTGGATTTTATCTTCTATCCCGCCCTGTTTTATGAGCGGAACGAGTTTGACGAATCCAACAATCACTATAACTGCCCCATTGTCACCTCTTACTCGGAGAATATCAAGAACAATGTGGAGGAAATCGGACGGGGCGAGGCGGTTCTTCGCAATCCCTTCCTGTCCTTCCGGGACGAAAAGACCGTCTCCGATGCCCTGGTCAAAGAATTTAAGGAAATCCCGGCCTGCGATATCATTAAGGCCGTGCATCTTGCCTGGGCGGAGCTGGATGCGGCTCACCGGGACATGCAGAAAAAGGGCGAGGAGGTTCTCGCCTGGCTGGAAAAAACCGGCAAACGCGGAATTGTGCTCGCAGGCCGCCCCTATCACGCAGACCCGGAGATTAATCACGGGATTCCGGAGCTGATCGTCTCCTACGACATTGCGGTGCTCACGGAGGATTCCGTTTCTCATCTGGCCAAGCCGGAGCGTCCCCTGATTGTCTCCGACCAGTGGATGTATCATTCCAGGCTCTACGCTGCGGCCAGCTTTGTGAAGACCGTGGATAATCTTGACCTGATTCAGCTGAATTCCTTCGGGTGCGGCCTGGATGCGGTCACCACCGATCAGGTCAATGATATTCTCTCCGGATCGGATAAAATCTATACCTGCCTGAAGATCGACGAGGTAAACAATCTGGGAGCTGCCAGAATCCGGATCCGCTCCTTGCTCTCCGCAATCCAGGTCAGGGAAAAGAAGCACGAGGACAGGACGGTCCGCTCCTGTGCCATCAGGAAGGTGCCGTTCACGGAGGAGATGCGCAGGGACTATACCATCCTCTGCCCGCAGATGTCGCCTATCCACTTTGACATTCTGGAAAGCGCCTTTAACGCCTGCGGCTATCATTTTGAGGTTCTTCCCAACGACAACAAGCATGCCGTGGACATGGGACTGAAATACGTGAACAACGATGCCTGCTATCCTTCTCTCATGGTGGTTGGACAGATCATGGATGCCCTTTTGTCCGGCAAATATGATCTGAATAAGGTTGCCGTCATCATGTCCCAGACAGGAGGAGGCTGCCGCGCCACCAACTATATCGGTTTCATCCGCCGCGCCCTGGAAAAGGCAGGCATGGAGCAGATCCCCGTTATTTCCCTGAATCTGGCGGGTATCGAGAGCAATCCCGGCTTTCATCTGAATCCGGAGCTCCTTTTGCGGGCCGCCTACAGTGCCGTGTTCGGCGATATTTTCATGCGCTGTATCTACCGGATGCGCCCTTATGAAAAGGAAAAGGGAAGCGTGGAGGCTCTGCATCAGAAGTGGCTGCAGCGCTGCCGGGATTTTGTCTCCGCAAAGCATATGAGCTTCTTCCGCTTCCGGAAAATGTGCCGGCAGATTATTGAGGAGTTTGATTCCGTTCCGGTTACGGATGCCATAAAGCCCAAGGTTGGCATTGTTGGGGAGATCCTGGTAAAATTCGCACCTGCCGCCAACAACCATCTGGTGAAGCTGTTGGAATCCGAGGGAGCCGAGGCGGTGGTTCCTGATCTTTTGGACTTCATGCTCTACTGCTTTTACAACCAGATTTATAAGGCGGAGCAGCTTGGAACCAGCAAAAAGGCCGCCTTCATTTCCAGGCTCGGAATCGATGCCCTGGAATATCTGCGAAGGAGCGCTGCGAAGGCATTCGCAAAGAGCGCACATTTTACACCGCCCGTGAGCATCTACAAAATCGTTGACTATGCAAAGCCCATTGTGTCCATCGGAAATCAGACGGGAGAGGGCTGGTTTCTCACCGGCGAGATGGTGGAGCTGATTCACAGCGGCGTAAACAACATTGTCTGCACTCAGCCCTTTGGCTGTCTGCCCAACCACGTGGTTGGCAAGGGCGTGATCAAGGAGCTGCGCAGACGATATCCCATGAGCAATATCGTGGCCATCGATTATGATCCGGGTGCCAGCGAGGTCAATCAGCTTAACCGGATCAAGCTCATGCTCTCCACGGCTCAGAAAAACTTAAAAACACATCAGGCGGCGGAGACTTCCGCCCCCGGCCAGGAAAAGGAGATAAGAGGAACCCAGAATGATCAAGCAGGAAATCAACGAAATCAAGCGCCTGTTCACCCCTAACAGCTGCTCCATCACCAGGATCTGCGGCTGCTATGTGGACGGGGAAAAAAATAAAAAAACGGAATTTAAGGAAGCCTTTCTCTCGCTTCCGGAAGAGGAAATCTTCAAATATTTTGAGCTTCTTCGGAAAGCCTTATCCGGAAGCGTCGGCAAAAATCTTCTGAATCTCGGTTTTCCCACCGATTCGGAGACGGATGGCGGAACACAGGAATTCCTGTTCCGCCTGCGTGAGAGCAAATTGAAGGACGAAGCTCTCCTGGAGGAGTTTTATGACCGGATTATAGCTTCCTATGAGTTTGTGGGGAATTATCTCATTCTCCTGATCCATGATGCCTATGATGTTCCGGGAAAGACGACCGACGGTCTCACCATGGAGGATGCCTCCGACACGGTATTCGAATATATTCTGTGCTGTATCTGTCCGGTGGTTCTCTCCAAGCCCGGCTTAAGCTATGATGCCGAAATCAATGAATTCCACAACCGGATGCGGGACTGGGTGGTAAATATGCCGGAGACAGGATTTCTGTTTCCCGCCTTTAACGACCGGGCCAGCGATATTCACAGTGTCCTCTATTACTCCAAAAATCCGGAGGAGCTTCATTCGGAATTCGTGGAGGGAATTCTCGGCTGCGCCCTCTCCCTCTCCGCCGGTGTCCAGAAGGAGGCCTTCCAGACCATTATTGAGGAGACTCTGGGGGAGGACTGCGAGTATGCGGTGGTAAAGAGCATTCACGAAAATCTCACGGAAATGATTGAGGAGCACAAGGAAATCCCGGAACCGCTCACCCTTGACAAAAAAGAGGTGAAGCGTCTTCTTGAAAAAAGCGGCGTGGAGGAGGAAAAGCTGACCGACTTTGAAAAGCTCTATGATGCGGCCGCCGGCGAGGACACCGCTCTGTTCGTGGACAATGTCGCCAGCATCCGCACCTTCGAGGTCAAGACCCCGGACGTGGTGGTCAAGGTAAACCCGGAGCGGGCAGACCTGGTAAACACTATGATGGTGGACGGAAGAAAATGCCTGGTGATCGAGATCAACGACCAGGTGGAGGTAAACGGAATCAATGTGAAGGCCTTTGGATCATGACGGTTTTTTTACCGCAGACTGCGACTCCGTTCAGACGAAACGAAGAATATATCGAGCTGCCGCCTCAGAATCCCGAACTAGCAAAATATGTCCGGTGCTTCTGGGGCAGCAGGCATCCCTTTGTGGTGAAGAAAAGCCTGCCTGCCGATCTTGTGATCCCCGATACGTGTGCGGATATTATATATAATATTGACCACACTGCCGGCATCATCAACAGTTGCTTTTGCGGCATCAATGACAGCAGCTTTCTCTCCTCCCGCAATCCCAAAGACGGCCATCTCATTTCCATATTCGGAATTCGTTTCTTTGCCTGGGGGACTTATGCCTTTTCCGAAGACACCCTGAAAAATACCTTAAACGGCTTTTTTGATGTGCGGACCAGATTTCGCTGGCTTGACGCACTTTTGCCACAGCAGCTGTTCGAGAAGACCTCTCTTAGCGAACGTGTCCGGACAGCGGAACAGCTTTTTACAGACAAGCTTTTTGCACCCCGGAAGAATTCCGTTGTTGACAGCGCCGTCAGGCAGATTCTGCTGAAAAAGGGGTCCCTCGACACCTCCTGTCTGGCGAGAGAGTCTTTTGTCAGCGACAGGCAGCTGGAGCGGCTCTTTCATGATTATATCGGCATCACTCCGAAAAGGCTCATCAACCTCATGCGCTATCAGCTTCTGTGGAATGATATCTTGACAAATCCTTACTTTCAGGTTCAGGATGCCGTCTACCAATATGGCTACACTGATCAGCCTCATCTGATGCGGGAATTCAAGCGCTACCACACCATGAATATCCAGACTGCCAGGGCTTTGGCTTTTCAGGATATTAACGGCCTTTTGTCGTAAAATATTATCCTTAAGGATTCCGGCAGACTGCCAGAATCTTGTCTGCGGCACCCCGGGCTCCGGGGCATTTCCGGAATCCCTCGGCTATGGACGCAGCTCCACTTCGATAGGAGGGATTCTCCAAAACCTGTTCCACCGCATTCCTGACCGCCTTTCCGTTTCTCCTCTTAACCCTGATGCCCGCTCCCAGACTCTCCACCCTTGCGGCAACGCCTCCCTGCTCGGATGTCACTGGAAGCATGACCAGAGGAACGCCGTAATACAGGCTTTCATTCACGCTGTTCATCCCACAGTGAGAGACAAATACATCAGCCTTTTTAAGCACGGCGATCTGATCTACCTGCGAATACACGAGAATATGCTCTGGCAGACCGCCGAGACCGCTTATCTTTGTCAGATTTCCCACTGAGAGGATAACCTGATATTCCGCACCGGCAAATGCCGCAATACAGCTTTTATAAAATGGAAGCATATCATTATTTACCGTTCCCATAGAAAGATAGACCAGCTTTTCCCTTATCTTACCGATTTCCTCCGACGCAGACCTGACGGACGGACCCACAAAGGCATATCTGTCCGAAAAGGTCTCTGCACAGGGCTGGAACTGCGGGGATGTATACACAATCGTATGAACCGTATCATCATTCTGAAGAATATCCAGGATGCTCTTTATGGGATACCCCTTCGCCCGCAGCCGTTTGACCTGTCTGTCTATCTCCGGCATGGAAAGCATCATAACAAGGAACTCTCCCACACTCCTTTTCATGATTCTGGCGGAATATCGGTTAAACGCAAAAGTGGTTGTAGAGGAAACAAAGGGGATGCCCAGCTTCCTGGCCGCATCCCCGGGATTCAGCTTCCGCTCCATATCGAAGTCGTCACAGGATACAAACCTGGCACCTGCCGCCTCTATCTTACTTCGCATAAGGTCATAGGAATAGTACCACACCTCATGTCCCCTGGAAACCAGCTCCGAGACAACTCCCAGCGTAGGGTTCGTATGACCATGGGCCGGAATACAGAAAAAAACGATCTTACTCACTTCTATCCCCTTTCCTTATCTGGAATCGATCACGGATTTTGCAGCACGTACCGCCTGAGATATTCCGGAGTTCCCTCCTCGATCTGCCTGGTTCCGTCAAAGACGAATCCATAGCTTTCATAGATCCCTCTTGCCCTGCTGTTCTTTTCCAGAACCCAGAGATAGATACTCCTGCAGCCGCACTCTCTTACCTCCTCCAAAAAGTACTCCATCAGCGCTTTTCCAATGCCGCCTCCCTGGAAAAAGGGATCCACATAGTAGGAGCAAAGCTGCACACTGTCAGGATAATCCGGGCTGTCTCCCGTTTTCCTCTCTATAAGGCCCCGGACAATACCGTCATCATAGACCACCATATCCTCAATAGCCCCCTCACGTTCCAGCTCACCTGCCAGCTTTACCACCTGCATTTCATTGAAGGATACCGGATCGTCCCGGAAGATGGGGCGATATGCCGTACGCTTCGCAAAAATCAATATCTCCGCAATCCTGGGGATATCCTCCCGTACCGCCCTGCGGATTGCGTTCCTTTTTCCTGATCCGGTCCCTGATAATGCCGCCGTATTCTCCTTGATCCTCTCTGCGGAATTCCCCTGCAGGATCTTTTGAAGCCGCTCCCTTCCCTTCTCGTAGGGTTCTCTTACCTCCTGCAGCATATTCCTGTAAAAATCCTGCGCCGCCTGTTTCCGGCCTGCGGCAATCTCTCTTCCTTTTCCGGTAAAAAAGTTTGAATAAAGCCCTTCGAGCTTATATTTGTATTCCTGAAAAAAGGAGGGAGCGCTGTCATGGGCTCCGTTCAGCACCGAACCGTCCTCCGCCACGGAATACAGCGGTTCCGATACCTCTCCCTTATATAACAGAGTACGGGCGATCCCGACAGCGCCCGATACGTCAATCTTGTCGGCATCAAATAAGATTTTTGCCTCTATGCTCTCCGGCCTGTCATTCCTGCGGTAGCGGTGCGTCCGGATACAGCCGGAAACCCGCTCCGCAAATTCCTTGGAAAAACCGTGCTCCACCAGAAAAGCATAGGCCTTCTCTGCACCTGCATGCGCATGACAGACTTCCGGGTCGTCAAACTGCTCCTGTCTTGCGATATCATGGAGCAGACAGGCAGCTATCAGCACGTCGATATCCACATCCTTCTCCTCATCCGCAATTTCAAGAGCCGTGTACAGCACCCGGTAAATGTGCTCCCTGTCATGAGCGCTGTCCTTCATGCAGGACTTCATATAATCTTCCAGCAATAAATAAGTTTTCCCATCCATATTTTCAACATCCTTTCCCCCACCATTGTACTCCTAAAGATGGACTGCCGCAATGAAAAACTAACTCCCTTTCCGGAATTGCGGGATTATTTGATAAGCCTATCAGCAATCAGTTGGTAGGCTTATTTGGCTGTCAGACGATGGGGAGGCATCAGAAACAATTCCGACTATTTACCCTGCATTGTAATATGCGGTAAAATATAGTATGATATAAAATATATTTTTGAGGAGAATAGCCATGAAAAAGAAATTATACCGTATTGTTTGTTTATGCAGTCTTGTTTCAATTGTGTTGTGTGCATGTGGAAAAAACACAAATTCAGAAGTAAATGTCACGCATATTTCCGATGGTCTTGAATCAGAATATACGTGCAGCTCTCCTGAAATAGATAAATTGCGTGAAAAATACCCAGAATACTTTGAGCTTGGAACCTTCAAGGGGCTGGAGGTTTATGCTTGGCAGATGGCAGAGGATAACTATCGTTTTGGGCTGATGCAAGGAACCAACCGTCAGAAAACTTTGGAAGAGTTAATGGCATTAAAAGGTGCTTCACCAGAGGAAATGGCATTGATTCTGTCTGCCTTTGACATAGAAGACAGAGATATTTTTGTGATTCCATGGCAGAATCCCATTTCCAGCTATATGGTCACGGATGATATGGTGAAAGACCCGGAATACATAAGCAATTTACGAAATATGCTGGGACTGGACTTGGATGAAGAGCTGATGCCCAAACAGGAAGAAGCTGATGCAATGTATGACAGAATCCCTATGGTAAGAGTGAATGGTAAATTATATTATGATACAGGGAAAGAAAGCACGATCGACTGGCGTTGTGGAAATATGGATGGAGAAATAACGTCAACTGTCGATGGAACTGAAATACCAACAGAAGATAATCAGTCTAATTTTGGAAGTGGATTTGGTTATCAGTATGGAGCAGACGATACAATAGAGATTTATATGAATGAAAAGTGGTTTGTCTTTGAATACAGAGAAGAATCTGAATGAGAAAATAAATAATCGATAAGTCAAATAAAATCCAAAAGGCTACCCAATCAAAACGGCAGCCTTTTTCAATTCTCAACCTTAATTTTCTCAATATTCAGTAGGTGGTTTTTCAGGTACAGTTGCTTATATCCCATGAAGAATTAAGAAATGTATGAATATTCATCAAATTTCGGGAGATGGACAGTGGGAACACTTTTCCAAAAAGGGGGAAAACTAATGGCCTGTTTGTTGTTTTTATGCTACAATAAATAAGATAATACTGGTATCAAAAGCATATCCTAGCTACAATAAAAAAAGGAGGCTTATCCATGGCATTTATAACCTTAATTGTGGGCGCTGTGATCCTGGGACTTCTGTTCCTGCTTTCCCTGGCAGGAATTATCTGTCTGGTTATCGGAATCACATTTTCCTGCCTTTGCGCAAGGGATAAGAAAAACGGCTCCATTCCCCAAAAGTGGAAAACACAGGCCGCTATGATCTGTAATATTACGGGAGGCATCTGTCTTGCAGCCGCTGCCGCAATCCTCCTGTTTCTCGTTATCTGAACCACTTAAATTCAGGAAAATATTCAAACTCCGCCCTTCCGATAATCTCATCCTTTTCCACATAAGGATTCTCCCAGTATCTGGAATCCCAGGAGTTATTCCGGTTATCACCCATCACAAAATAGGAGCCGGATGGAATCAGAAAGGGACCGAAATCGGCACTGACAGCCTCCTCCACATATTCCTCGTCGAGAACGGCCCCGTCCACGTAAACTCTTCCCTCTCTTCCCTCCACGCTCTCCCCGGGAAGCCCGATCACTCTCTTCAAATACACGCTCTTTCCATCATCCGGATAGTAAAAGGAAATAATATCTCCCCGGGACGGTTCCTTTGACATGTAGGCAAGCCGGTTGATGATGATACGGCTTCCCGGCATAATGGTCTCCTCCATGGAGCCTGTCGGAACCTGCGCATTGGCGATCAGAGTATTGCTGATCACAAAGGCAAGGGCAAGGCCTGTTGCAATGACCCGGGACCAGTCCAGAACCTCATGCAGTATACGCATTCTCTTTTCGTTCCCGTTTCCTCTCCTATTACGTTTCAATTCCATAGCTGAAATCCCTCCATAACACAACAAACTCGGCAGATGTAAGTAAATTTATCCTACATCCGCCGAACATGATTGTCAATCTCATTATATCGTTATTCTGTAACAAGATCCCTGTACCACTTGAAAGCGCCTACACAGGCCTCATATACCTGGTTCAAATCAATATTCAGAAGCACCATCTGTCTGGAAACCTCCTGCCAGCTCGCTTCCTCATAGTGAAGGATGAAATCCATGACAGGCGCAAACTTCCCTTCCTTGTTCACCAGCGCTTCCCGGATATCTCTCGACACCCTTATCATCTGAAGCGCATCCGCCATGGGCTGGTCCAGAATCAGATCCAGCACCGAGAACAGCCCCATCAAAAACAGCTCCGAAGACTGGCTCCCCAGTCCAAACACCGGGGCAAGGTTCTCTGCAAATTTGGCCCGAAGCAGTGAAAACCTGATGATCTCATTGGGTTTATCCATACACAGCTCATTAGTCACCGCCGTGTTGATCCATTTCTTAAGCTCCCTCTGTCCCAACATTGCCGCAGCATGACGGATGGATGTGATCTCCGAGTTGATTGCAAACCGATTCACCATCTTAAGGAGGGAGATCACAAGAGCCGTGTCCCTTCCGATTACATCAGCCGCCTTTGTCAGTTCAAAATCATCATCATTCACCATATTCAGCAGCTCGATATAATTTACCTTAAGAGGGGAAACCTTTGCCTGCCCCTTGGTAACCGGAAGCCTGAAAAAAGCTCCCTCATAGAGATGGTAGCCGCCTTCCTTTGCCAGTTCCTCAAAGATCTCAGTGGAATCCACATTTCCCACACAAAGCTTAATCTGCGGGTAAACACTGTTAAAATAGATTTTGGCTTTTCGCACATCCACACTGGCCTGATCCAAAAAGATATAATCCATGAGGCCCAGGATCTCCCTGTATTCCTCAAATTTTGAAACCGGCAGCTTCCTCACCGCAAGCTTATAGCCCTGCTCCTTCAGCTCCTTCAGCCTCTTTGTGTACATGGGCTCCGGGGTAATGGTGTGATCCGCCAGAAGAACCAGTCTCTCATGAGGCGCACTGCACTGTGAATCAATGTCGGAGAAAACCGAGATATTATTGATCTCCACAAAAACATCTTTGTCCGGGGACAGCGTCTCCATCCCCATGCTCTCAATCGTATCGAGTCCGGCTATATTCGCCGCCCCGTCATTGCTTCCCGTTCCAAGAAGACTGGGATTGAGAAGAAAGTTTTTCTTTTGTGCAAACAATGAATAAGCGCGCACGCTCATATTCTCATCAAACAAAGGTATTAACGTCGCAAGCATATTTTTACTCCTCCTTTGTTTAATAATACTATATTCTCAGAAATTTTCCTATAGTTTTTTATGGAAATAGTCATTATTTTTTTCGGCCCTATGCGTAGGCGAGAAGAGGGATCATAAGCCGGTCCGCCTCCATGTTATCAAAGACCTTTCCCTTTACAAACAAAGTGGTATCCTCCTGCCACAGCCTGCAGGCCTCAAACCCGTCCGGATCAAGGGGTGTAAATCCCAGCCGCACTCTTTTGAACTCTTTTCCAAACGCTTCCGCCACCTTCACAATATCCGCCCTTTCTTGCGAAAAAACCTGGTTAAGAAGCAGCTCCTCCCCTTTCTTCTCCGCCACCGCATACACATTCAGGGATTCGTCATAGTACACGTTTTCCCTCATAAACTTTGTGAGATAAAACATGATCAGACCGCTGTTGCCGTCAAGGTTAAGGGCACTGTTGCAGGCGCTGCATCTGACCGCCCGCTCCACTTTGTCCCAGTCCTTTTTATCCCTCATGGGAACCGGCATCATAGTTCCCTCTTTTCCGGCCGTAAGCTCTCTTTTGTACTGATATTCCTCCGCTCTGCAAAAGCCAAACCTGGGATAGAAATCAAGGACGCTGTCGTTGGCAAAGAGATATATTCCATCGGCCTGTCCGCAGTCTCTGAGAACCATCTCCATAATTCTGCTGCTCAGCCCCTGGTTTCTGTATTTTTTCCGGGTCATCACGGTTCCGAGCTGGATCAGGCGGATTCTTTCACCCCTCCGGATAAAATCCGTCCGATTCACGGACACATTGGCCGCCACCTCCCCGTCAATCACAATAGAATGGGGATTATAATCCTCTCCCCAGTAGCCGTTCTGATACCAGTCCTCAAAGTCAAGGCCAAAGGTCTCCCCGGCCAGTTCGTTAAAGCTTGCCCGCAGTCTGTCGTCCCTGCGGTATCCGCTTATCACCTCGTATTCTCTCATCCTGTCATTTCTCCTTTCGTACCTCCATGATCTCATAATACCACAGATATTCCTCCCCTCACAACCTCACTTCTCCATCCATATGCAGAATAAGCATCCCCATACGCAGGTCGTGCACCGCATACTTGCAAATCTCCCTCTGATCAGGTATTCTCATAGCAGAAAACAGCTAAACAGGCTCTACAGGAGGCGCAGAATGAAGATCAATTATTTAAAGGAATCTTCTCTGAAGGAAGAACATGTGGATGTACATTACCGCCAGGATTCCGAGACAATTGAAGTGATCCGGAATTTCTTTTCTTCTCTCGAGTGCATAACGGGGAAAAAGGACGGCTGTATGCATAAGCTTTATCCGGGGAGCATCTACTATCTGGAAGTGGTTGACAGAAAGCTTTTTGCCTGTCAGGAAAAGGAGGTCTTCCAGCTGGACTGCAGCCTGAAGAGCTTTCTCGACTGCCACTCGCAAAGCGGCTTTATCCAGATCGGGAAATCCACGGCGGTGAATATCTACAAGGTAGAACGGGTAACGGCGGATCTGAATATGCGTCTGCGCCTTGTTCTGGAAAACGGCGAAGCTCTGATTCTCAACAGAAGCTACAAGAAAATTTTTATGGATGCCCTGCATCGAATCCGGGAGGTGTGTAATGAAGCTCATAAATAAACAGAATTTTTTTCCAACCGTGTGTGTGATTTTTACCTTGCTTGTGCTGGGAAAGATTGTTTTAGAGGCTGCAGCAGACGGGATTTTTGCCGGCTATCAGAAAAATCTGCTGACCATGTTCGGCCTTTCTCTTGCGGCGACCTTCATTATCTCACAGCACTATCGTTTCGGGGAGCTTCCCCTTTTGGTGGTAATCCTCGGACAGTATGCTCTGCTGACAGGCATCGTCATGCTCGTCACCTGGGTATCCTCGTTCTTCGAGCCTATCCACGAAAACGGCTACCGTGATATGTTTCTGTCCTTCACGGTTCCCTATATGATCGGCGCAGCCGTCTACTATGCTTCACTGTTTTATGAAACCAGGCGAATCAATAAAGAAATAGAAGAAATACGGAGGTATCAAAATGACCAGTACGACGAAAGTAAAAACTGAAAACAAAAAGGTGACCGGAGGAGATTTTCTTAACCTTGGCATGTATGCCTTTGCCGGGCTTGGAATGGAGGTGCTCTACGCCTATCTGTTGGAACCCGCAGTCTATGGCGTCACAATGGAAAGCTTCTCGACCGCCCAGAAGATATCCCACTGGATCCTGACCTGTGCCACATGGGGGCTGTTCGCCCTTGTTCTGATCAAAAAGTCAGAAAAGAAATACGGCTTTCCTCTTTTTGGAAAAGGAAAGCCGGTAAATCCTGCAAGATGGTGCCTGTGCCTTGCCCTGATCGCCATCGCCCTTACGGCGGATCTGATCAGCTGGGGCGGCTTCAAGATCTATCTGGAATTTTTAAAAACAGGCCCGCTGCTTTTTGTCTTCCAGTATCTCTACTATGCCTTTGAGACCATGCTCTTTTTGCTGATCATCATATTTGGCCAAAGGGCCTTGGAGCTGTGGACCGGAAAGGCCAATATTCCCTATGGAGGGATCATCTGCGGCCTGACCTGGGGGCTTGCCCATGCCTTTACCAAGGATCCGCTCACAGGCATCCTGGGGCTTGTGCTGGGCTTTGGCATGGGAAGCGTGTATCTTCTGGTGAATAAAAATCTGAAAAAGGCTTATGTGATCCTCTTTCTCATGTTTATCGTGTAGATGCCTGCCTCTGGCATTCCGGGCAGAAATACACGGTCCCTCCCAGATAATTTGCCTTCTGAATGATATTGCCGCAATAAGGACAGGGCTTTCCCACGGTCTTCTTGCTGAGAACGGCGGCATAAGCGCCGGAAGCTCCGAAGAGATCCTTCTCCGTGCTTCTTCCTCCCTGTTCCAGCATCCGCCCGAGAATCTCCACTACGGTCTCATAGAGCTTTTTCCAGTCCGTCTCCGTAAGCGTGTTGATCCTTTGCCTGGGATGCATGCCCGCATGGAACAGAATATCCTGAAGCACGCCGTTGCCAAGACCGGGAATCCGCTGGTGTGTTGCCAGAAATTCCTTCATGGAGCACTTACCGGGCACTCCCTCCCGAAGGGAAGAAAAGTATTCATAATCAAAATCCTCCGTCAGAGGAAGCGGCTTTTGCTTTGCCGCAAGGTAATAGGGATTGTCATAGATCCCCGGCTGTATCAGGAGCATGGTGCCATACATCTGGACCGTGCAGACAAGACTGCTGTCATCCTCCAATGTAATCCTCATCTGGTACCGCACCGGAAGCTTTTCTCCCGGTGCGTAATAGCGGATGTTAGTACCGTCACCCACCACGAAGCTGTACTCTGACAGTTCCATCTCCACCATGCTTCCGATTCCTGCAGAATCTCCCACGGTCCTCCCGGCCATGATCTCATGATAGCCGGAGGGTTCCCCCTGATACCACGCAAAGGAATGCTTTGTGTGTTCCGTCTCCACCTCCGCGATTTTCTTTCCTCTTACCGTCTCATTCAGCTGCCTGGCTATCGTGCTGCTTTCAGGTATCTCCAACATATCCGCCTACTGCTCCTTCCATCTCTCCAATGTGGGAAAATATTCCATCAGGCCTGCCTTTGCCTCCTCCACGGTCTTACAGCGTCCGCCCTCCACCTCGAAGGGTGCGCAGAAGTCCGCCATCTCCTCCATGGTGCATTTCTGCGCAAACTCACCGTCCTTATAGCAGTAGCAGCAATATTTATCATTGACGCTGCCGTCCCCGTTCGTTCCATACTGCTCTTCCTTCATAGGCATTCCGCAGCTCTGACAGATTTTCATTTCCATTTCCATGTTGTAGTCCTCCATTTCTGTTTCTTTCTCTGTTTACAGGACTACTATATCAGACATAATATGACACCTGCGTGTCATATTCAAAAATTATTCGTATAAATCTCTCATCTCCGAAATTCTCCGGCAGATCTCATTTTGAACCTCTTTTGGCGAAACCACCCTTGCCGAGGGGCCAAAGGACAGAATCAGTCCGTAAATCCAGTCATCCACAACGGAGCATTCCATGCAGATCTCAAAATTGCCGTCCGGCAGCACACTGATCTGCTCCTCCTCGAAACGGTCATAGACTCTGTAGGCCTCCTTTCTATGGATCTGCACTGTAATTTGGCATGTCTCCATATTTGCCTCCATGAGTCTTTCATTCTCGGAAGGCCCCCTTCCATACTCCTGCGCAAAGGCTTTGATTCTGGTCCCGGGCACAAAGGTCTCCTCAAGCACACGGATCCGTTTCATCCGAACCACCTTGAACAGACGCATCTCCTGTCTCACCCGGCAGAAAGCCCGAAGATACCAGGTATAATCCTTAAAGAGCAGCTGCACGGGCTCTGCCGTGCGGCTGCTCATATTTCCATACTGCCCGTAATAATCAAACTGAATCACATGTCTGCCAAGGACAGCCTGCCTGATCTGTTCAAACAGCTCCTTTCTGGTCCCGCTCCAGTCCGAAAAATCAATGGCAACCCAGCTTTCCGGCTCGGCCCTGAAAAAATCTCCCAGCTTTTCCAGTACTCCGCCGCTCTCCTGCGCACCGGTCTCCCGCAGACTGGCCAGAGCCGCCAGAATCTCCTGCTGCTCCCTTCTCGAGACCAGCATCTTATCCAGCACGAACTGCTCTGTCAGGCTGATCCCGCCGTTTTTTCCCTTCTTCGCATAGACCGGGATGCCCGCCATGCTGAGCGTCTCCACATCCCGGTAAATCGTGCGCACGGATACCTCGAATCTCTCCGCCAGCTCCCCGGCAGTCACGGTTCCCTTATTCATCAGAATATAGATAATGCTCAGCATTCTGTTCAGCACTCTCTCATCACTCCTTTGCCAGGATTCCGGAGATCTTTTCGATCATCTCGTCTTCCTTCAGGCGGAACTTGATCTCCACGCGCCTTGACGCAGGCATATCCACCTCCGCGGCATCGCTGCCCTGCTTGTAAACAGGATTGCTCCAGGACTTACCGTTCACCGTGAGGATCTGCTGAAGCTGTTCAATCTTGGACTCCGTAAGGCCGTTTTTCTTATCCATACAGAAATCCGACACGGCCTTCGCCCTCTCGTAGGACAGCTCCATATTGCTCTGGTATCCGCCGTCCGTGTCCGTATGCCCTTCAATAATAATCTCCGCTATATAGCCCCTGAACTGA
Organism: uncultured Lachnospiraceae bacterium; assembly: GCA_910586025.1. Lineage (GTDB taxonomy): Bacteria > Bacillota > Clostridia > Lachnospirales > Lachnospiraceae > Suilimivivens. The sequence goes on along the minus strand of CAJUIO010000001.1, from coordinate 9,582 downwards.
TCCTGCAGAAGCACGTCCAGATACATGGGAATGATTTCCCGAAGCGTCTCCTTGCTGTCCGCCGTAAGGGTCGCGCTGTTATAGCGGAACAGCACGTCCGAGGAAAAGGTGATGGAACCTGTCTGCGCATCCACCTTCATACTGGAATTGTTGAATGCCGACTGCAAGGCACCGATAATATCCGTCCGGATCCCCACTATATCCTGAAGCTCGTCCCTGGTTACCGCAAGCTCCTGCTTCGCACTCTCAATCTCAAGGTAGGCTTTATTCAGCTCCTCCTGGGTCAGCGCCGCCTGTTCATAGGCCTGCTGAAGCTCCGCAAGGGAAGAGGCCAGCTCCTCATTGGATTTCTCCACCTCCGCCTTGGAGCTTTCCAGATCCGCTATGGTCTGGTCCAGCTGGGACTGCGCTCTGTCCAGCTCCAGCCTGGTATTCTCCAGATCCGTTGTCTTTTGTTTGTAAATTGCCAGGGTAATGGCTATGATCAGGATAAAGATCAGGAGCAGCGCCGCCATCATGTCGGAATAAGACTGCCAATAGCTGTGCTCTCCGAAAGCCTCCCTGCCTCTTCTCCTATTTTTCATACAGACTCCTCATCTGGTCAAAAGCATACAGCTGGCTCGTGATCTCTTCGCTCATCTCGTCACAGGTGCTTTCCAGCTTTTTCTTCTGCTCCACCAGCTCCTTCGCAAACTTTTCCTGCCGGTCCATGACCTGGGCAAGGGCTGACTGCACGTTTTTGTTTACCTCGATCAGGGCTGTCACGGCCTCCACCAGCTCGTTGGCATTTGCCGCACTGACGGCCTGAACCTGTCCCGCCTCCTTCAGAGTGCTGCCCAGACTCCTGAATTCCGTTCCGAGAGCCTCCTGCATCTGCTGCGTAAATCTCTCAACGATGCGCTCCACCCCTGCCGTCTGCTGGGATGCGTTGCCCTCCATGATAGCCAGCATCTGCTTCAAGGCATTTGCCATACCGGCCTGATATACCACCATAGCAGAAGAATTCTCGTCCTCCCTGGCCGCCGCCGGCTGGGCTGTCTGTCGGAAAATACACAGAAAGTCTTCCAGCTTCTCATAGGATGCCGACATGACGCTGCGGTAGACAAAATTGAACACCAGCGACAGAAAGATACCGTACACCGAGGTGTGAAAGGCCACCTTCATACCGGACAGAAGCGGTCCCACATTATCTGAAATGGTGTAAATATCATCACCGTTAAAGGATCCAAGACCCATGGACAGGCCAAGGAAGGTTCCGAGAATTCCCAGCCCTGTGAGCGTTCCCGATATTCCGGAATTAAAAAAGTTCATCCCCACCTTGTCCAGAAGATCCTCGTTAATATACTCTTCCAGATCGCAGGGCGCTGATGTTCCTCTCCGGGTCGTGAGGCTCTTTGTTCTAAGCCGGTACTTGTTAAAAGCCGTCCGAAGCTCCTCACTCTCAAAGACATCGCTCTGATCCTTATATTTTCCCCAGAGGTTCCTTCCCCCGGCCTCCTTATATTCCTTCTGAAGCTGATACGTAATATCCTCAAGCTCTGCCGTTACATTCTGCAGCCTCCCGAAGCTGATGACGGATATCAAAAACAGCACGCCGATAATCAGCAGAAAACCGCTGTTAATTGCCAGATTTACCAGAGACGTTCCCTCGCCTGAAAACACGCCGTTTGCGTACAGGACAAAGGCCACCACAATGGCATATACCAGAAATAGTACATAATATGATCTGTTTTTCATTTACACTTCCTCCTTTATCCCTCTAAAAGTACCACATTTTTACATTCAACTCAATAATCCTAAGAAAATCTTAATCTAATCCTAAAAGATCCGTCATAATTCCCCGTTCAGGTCATAATAAAAGAGATACTGCTGCATCACTCCCGCACAGCCCTGGTATCTGTCAAAGGGAAAGCCCTGCCGGTAACGCCTTTCCAGCACCTGGTTAATATGAGTGTCCCTCGGAAAAGCATCCAGATGATGCAGGGCAAAGAGACAGATACAGTCCGCCACCTTGTCCCCCACGCCGCAAAGCCTCTTGAGCTCCGCCCTGGCCTGTCCATAATCCATCTTTTGAAGCCTTTCCAGCTCCACCTCTCCCTGAACGATACTGCCGGCCGTCTGCCTGATATAGCGGCTCCGATAGCCCAGATTACAGTCCTGCAGCTCCTCTTGGGATGCCAAAGCCAGCGCCTCCGGCTCCGGAAACGCATGATAACTGACCCCTGATTCGGAAATCCGCGCCTCGCCGTACCTTTCACATATCGTCTCAATACATTTTCGTATCCGCCTGATATTATTCTGCTGGGAAATGATAAAGCTTACAATCATCTCCCACAGATCCTGGCGCAGAATCCGCAGTCCCTTTCCGTAAGAGACTGCCTGTCTCAGATAAGTATCTCCCGAATCCACGGAAGTTATGATTGCCTCATAATCCGCATCCAGATCAAAATATCCCTTCCAGATCTTTTCATACTCCTTCTCAGAACAATAAAAAATTATTTCATTCCCTCTCTGCTGCGCTTCCAGATATTTTCCAAAGGCGATCAGGGAATATCCGTTTTCCCCTGTCCGCGTCAGGCGGAAGCACTGACCGGACTCTCCGATCTGTCGCAGGGAAAAATAATCCTTCGTAATTTTTATCATGCCTCTCTCCCGTTCATACTCCCTCTGATAAAGGCCGCCCCCGCCAGGTCCGCCAGAAACCATCCCGCAGGAATCGCCCACCAGATTCCCCACACGCCGATCTTCGGAACCGGCGCAAGAAGATAGGCCAGGGCCACTCTCGTGCCCAGTGAAATAATCGTGAGCACAAGAGACATCTCCGGTTTCTCAATCCCCCGGTAAAATCCATAGAGAAGAAACAGAAGTCCGATACCACAGTAAAAAGCCCCTTCCACCCGCAGATACCCCACTCCGGTTCGTATGATCTCACTCTCCTTCGCATCCACGAACAGCAGCATCAGCTTCGGTGCCAGCACGAATATCAGAACAGATATGAATGCGCAGAAGCTCATGGAAACCTGCGCCGCTCTTTTCATGCCCCGCTTTACCCTGTCCCCTTTTCCCGCCCCGTGGTTCTGGGAGATAAAGAGAGAAAATGCGTTTCCAAACTCCTGAGCCGGCATATAGGCAAAGGAATCAATCTTCACCGCCGCGGCAAAGGCCGCCATAACAACGGTGCCGAAGCTGTTCACAAGCCCCTGTATCATCAGGATACCGAAATTCATCACGGACTGCTGTATACAGGCGGCAGCGGAATGACGTACGATTTCAAGCACCGTCCTCCGGCCGCAGCGCAGCTGTACGATTCCCGGGCGAAGCTCCGGCATGCCGAACCATGCGTAAAGTCCAATACCAAGTCCCGACATCGCCTGGGAGAGCACTGTCGCAAGAGCGGCCCCCTTAACCCCCCAGGAAAAGCTCACCACGAAGACAAGATCCAATACAATATTCAGAACCGCGGCACAGCCAAGGAAGCACAGCGGTGCCAGCGAATTTCCCACGGCCCGCAGAAGAAAGGCAAAATAATTATAGAGAAACACAAAAAAAATGCCAAAGAAAATGACCCACACATATTCAAACATCACCCGGTACACTTCCTGCGGTACTTGTAAAAGCCGAAGAATCATGTGAATCCCAAGGAACACCGCCCCGTTCATAATGAGGGAAATAACGGCAATAAATAAAAAGGAGGCGCACATGCTCCTTTTCATCTGTTCCATGTCTTTTTTTCCAAAATAGACAGAAAAGACCGCCCCGCTTCCCATGCACAGCCCGATTATCACGGAAGTCAGAAAGGTCATAAGCGTATAGGCAGAACCCACTGCGGCCAGAGCGTTTGCCCCAAGAAACCGGCCTACAATCAGAGTATCCGCAATATTATAACACTGCTGCAGCAGGTTCCCCAGAATCATGGGGCCTGCAAACAGCAGCATGGTCTTCGTAACGCTCCCCTGCGTCAGATCCTTTTTCATGATACAGCCCTCTTATATTTTTATCTTCGTCCATTTACCCTGCTTGAACCGCACGGAGGCAAACAGGAAACGGGAAATCTGATCTCCAAGCACTCCCGTCCAGATACCCACGATTCCAAAGCCCAGCACGTAGCCGCCAAGATAGGAGACAATGGTACGGATAAAGGTGACGCTGAGCGTGGAGGCAATTGCGGTATAAAGAGTGTCTCCCGCTCCCCGCAGACATCCCATATAGACCACCTGGCTGATCTGGAAGGCCACCACGAAAATGATTACCCTCATGATTCCCACCCCGATTGTCACAATATGCTCCTCCGCAAAGAACAGGCTCATAAGAGGCCTTGCGCCAAAGAAATAGATCACCGCAAGACATACGGATATCACACCTCCGAACATCCTGCAGATGCTTCCGAATTCCTTTGCCAGCTTCTCGTCCCCGGCTCCCAAGCTTCTGCCGATCAGAGCCACTGCCGCCGCCTGGAGGCCGTCTCCGAAGGAAAAGGAAAGCCCCATGATATTCATCCCCACCTGATGGGCCGCCATGGAGTCGGTCCCCTGCTTTGCGGCCATGATCGCGGTCATCATAAAACCGATCCTCATCAGGATCTGCTCAAAAAAAACACTGTAGCCCACCCGAACCAGGCTCACAAAGCTTCTTACCGCCGGCCTTATCCTGTTCTCCATGATATAGGGTATGCTGATGAAGCCATCCTGCTTCATGATGGAAAGGATGCTCATGACGCAGGCCACCACAGTGCCCAGCACGGTAGCCAGAGCCGCACCGTGGATCCCAAGGGCGGGAAAGCCCAGATGTCCGCCGATCAGAAGATAGTTGAAGATAATGTTTATGGTGTTGGAGGTCACGTTGGTGCGCATGGTGATCTTGGTATTACCCGCCCCCCTCTGGGCCGAGTTGATGCCCATCTGAACACAGTTAAAGATCATGCCGCCCATGATAATCCGAAAATAAGCCACCGCACTGTCGTGGGTCTCCGGCGTGGAGCCGCAAAGCCGTATAATCGGACCTGCCAGGGCCACAAACAGAACACTCATAAAGACCGCAGCAGCGAGCAGAAAAACTATCGCAGTTGCAAGAAGCCGGTTGGCCTCCTTTTGATTCTTCTCCCCTCTTCTGCGCGCAATCAGCGCCGAGATCGCAACATTCTGCGCAAAGAAAAGTGAAAGTCCCACGAATTTGGGCTGGGTTGTCAGTCCCACCGCCGCCACCGCATAGGAGCCTAGAGAGCTCACCATGAGAGAGTCCACCAGCCCCGCAAAGGCCGCAAAAAAGGATTCCACAATAGAGGGCCATGCCATGTTAAAGGTAATCCGTATGTTCTCTCTGCTGTGCTTTGGTTTTTTAGCCGTGTTTTCTTCCTGTGTCATTGTACTTTACCTCTCGCCGCTTTCTTATCAAATGTCAGTTATAACTTTAATATAATCATGATTATAACATCTTTTATTAGACATGCAATCCCCTTACGGCTTTTTCAGACAGAAAAAGAGCGGAGACTTCCAGATTCTGTCTCCGCTCCTTTTCGCATCTCGTCTCTTCCCGTCTACGCCACATGGGAGGCATGCTCGGAGAGGATTTTTTCCACCTCCTCCATAGACAGGTTTGAGCTCTCAATAATCGCCCCGATCTCCTCAAGCTTAGCCCATTTCTGTTCGTTCAAAAGCTCCTGAAGCTCCTCCCTCTCCTTCTCGATCCTTATTTCCAAAGAATCTATGACCTTCTGCTTTTCTTCAATCTTCTGCTCGATCGGTTTTCTCTGCCCTCTTGCCATATCTTACCTCCAAAAAAACTAAAGTTATTATATTATATGGACAAGTACCGGAATATATGCATGATATAAAAATTTATTGCCATTGTGCATCCATAAATGCTAAAATAAATTATTACTTACAATTGCTATGTCATTTACGACAGGTATCACACATGATCAAGAAAAGAGGGAAAACGTATGAAAAAATATGTCTGCTCTGTCTGCGGCTATGTATATGAAGGAGAGGCTTCGCCGGAGGAATGTCCTGTCTGTCATCAGCCCGGGGAAAGCTTCCGGGAAGAAGCTGCCGGCACGGAGATAAGCTCTGCCAACGCTCAGGATAATTCTCCGGCCTGTCCGGATCTGGCCTACGACAGGGCCTTCTACCGAATCGACGAATCCTGCCGCTATATGGAAGAAATCCATCAGATGGCGGTAACCGGAAAATCTATCAGCGGTGCAATGGGAACAAAAATGCCCATGCCAAGCTGGGATGATATCCTTCTTCTGGGTGCACAGCTGAATCCCGCTCCCCTCAATGAGGAGGATCCCGTCTCCACAATGACAGTGATCGGAAAGCACGCAAAAAAGCCCATGATTTTAAATAGTCCCATCTATATTTCCCATATGTCCTTCGGAGCGCTTTCCAAAGAGATCAAGGTCGCTCTCGCAAAGGGCTCTGCCATGGCACAGACTGCCATGTGCAGCGGAGAAGGCGGAATTCTTCCGGAAGAGAGGGAGGCTTCTTACAAATACATATTTGAATATATCCCCAACAAATACAGTGTGACAGATGAAAACCTCCGGTCCGCGGATGCGATCGAAATCAAGATCGGCCAGGGAACAAAGCCCGGTATGGGAGGTCATCTTCCCGGGGAGAAGGTGACTGCGGAAATCGCGCAGCTGCGGGGAAAAAATCAGGGTGAGGATGTTCAGAGCCCGAGCAAGTTTCCGGAGCTCAATTCAAAGGAAGATCTGAGAGATATGGTAACCATGCTTCGGAATCGCTCTGACGGAAGGCCTGTGGGCATCAAGATCGCCGCCGGACGGATTGAACGCGACCTGGAATACTGCGTTTTTGCAGAGCCTGACTTTATTACGATCGACGGCAGAGGCGGCGCAACCGGATCGAGCCCTCTTCTTCTGCGGGAGGCTACCACCGTTCCCACTATCTACGCTCTGTACCGCGCAAGGAAATACCTGGACTCCGTACACTCCGACATCAGTCTTGTAATCACCGGAGGTCTGCGGGTATCCGCGGATGTGGCAAAAGCCCTTGCCATGGGTGCGGATGCCGTGGCCGTGGCAAGCGCCGCTCTCATAGCTGCAGCATGTCAGCAGTACCGCATCTGCGGCTCAGGCAATTGTCCGGTCGGTATTGCGACGCAGGATCCCGAGCTGAGGAAACGGCTTAAGGTGGATCAGTCCGCACAGCGGGTGGCCAACTATCTGAACGTGTCTTTGTCCGAGCTCAAAACCTTTGCCCGGATAACCGGCCATGCCTGCGTCCATGACCTGAGCGTGGATGATCTCATAACCATAAACAGGGAAATTTCCGAATTTACCAATATCCGTCATGCATAAGCTTCGAAATTTCAGACTGCGAATATTTTTTTATGAACCGCACATGCTATTTTCCACAGCAAAAGTCTGAAATGGAGGAATTGACATGAAAAATACTGAAAAAAATTTACTGGATGAGGCTCTTGCCAGAAACACTCTTGACCAGATCCCTGAGCCGAAAAGCGACGCGAAGGAAATCGTGGGACTGACCAAAAGCAGCGGGCGCACCACGGGCTATCAGCTGTCCGACGGCTCCACGGTATCCAAGGAGGAGGGAGTCGCAATGGCAAAAGCGGGGGATATTAAGGGTGTCGGAATTGCCCACAGAAAAGATACGGAATATTTAAAATCCCTGCCAGACGAATCCGAGAATAACAATCTGGGAAACCTGCCCTCTGTTTCGGGTTAAGAATTCGTTTCGCAGTTACAAGGCAGCGCCCCGGGTCCAAGAGCCCGGGGCGCTGCCTGTTCAATACTTCCCGCAATCTAATTTTTTGCCAGCTCCTGCTCCATGCGGCAGATCTCTTCTTCCAGCTCTCTGATCTGAGCCTCATTTTCAGATATCCAGCCATAAATCTGATTCTGCTTATCAATATTTCCGGTTGTGTTGAGACGCTCCCGCAGATTCTCGATGTTTTGATGGATATTTCCGATCCTTTCCCTCCTGCGGTCAACGGCAGCCTGTGTCTTCGTCATCCATTCTCTGTGTTTTCTTTCCCCAGCCGCTTTCTTTTCCTGCCAGTATGTATCCTGTGCCATACGGAACTGTGACCAGAGCCGGTCCTCGTATTCATTTCCGCAGAATCCGATGCTTTTCCACTCCTCGCTCATCCCTCTCATTCTCTCCGCAGCCGGAGCGCTGTAGTCGCAGGCTTTTGCATAGGCCTGTGCGTCCGTGACAAGAGCTGACTTTCTCTCACGTCTTTCCAGAAATTCACTCTCCCTCTTTTGCATGGCCTCTTTCCGTCTGGCATAAAAATCATTGCGTATACTCTGAAATTCCGACCAGAGGCTGTCATCTTCCCTTCCGGCCGAACCTGCCTGCTTCCATCTGGAAAGCATTTCCTCCAGAACCTCATGAGTTCCCTTCCAGTCTGTGCTGCTGAATGCGGCAGACCGGGCCTGCGCTATAATCTCCTGCTTTTTGCTTTTACTCTGCTTACGGAGAAGATCGGCCTCCTCATAATGCCTGCGCTGCCGGTCGAAAAATGTCTGTCTGGCACCCTGAAATTCCGACCAGAGCAGATCGTTAACCGGCCCCGCGTTTCCGATTTCCTTCCAGGCGTTCATCAGTTCCTTCATCTGTGCCGCAGTCCCCTTCCAGTCCTCGGAATTCTGGAGCTCCTGCGCCTTTGAAATAAGTATGCGCTTCTGCTCCGTGTTGCGCTCCCTGTCCTGACAGCGCCTTTTATTCTTTTCCGCAATCTCATTATACTGCCGCCGCAGCTCCTCCTCCGCAGGCGTATTCCCCTCGGATACGCCGTCAAACTGCACAAGTACATCATCTACAACGGAAGTGTCATAATTCCGGTCCTTCATGATCTGCCTTGCCTCACGCAGAAGCTCCCGCTTTCTCTTAATACCGTCATCCGGAGCTTTTTCCTGATATCCTCCTTCCTGCAGCGTTTCCTGCGAATCATCAAAGCTTGGAATCTCATCGTAACTCATAGTACCTTACCCTGTATCTTTTCCTTTCTTGTCTTTATCGTGTATTCAACACTTTTCTCCTCTTTTTATGCTGTATCATATTTAGCGGCGGATGTCAATGTCTTTTGTGTCCGTGTTCTTATCTTTTAAATTCATATTAAAAGATTGGTTTATGAAACCTGATGTTTTGCAAACACTCTACGGGAAACTAAAACGCCAATCCCCATAAATATCAATGCAATTGGTACAGCCATCAATGCGTAAAGTATATTACCTCTTATTTGTTCTACCGACATAAGGGAACAAAAATACTCTCCATGTGTTTTTACGGAGAGTATAACATTAATTATCTATTTTTTATCTACAAGGCTGGGATTTGAAAAATGCAGATACTTTTGCACTAAGAAATTCATATAGATTCCTCTATGACACATGTATGTGTCTTAGTATCTTTATCATAGTTAATTCCCACTAACAAAACTGTTCCTGCGTATCCTTCCAGCGCTGCCGGATAATTTTTATTTTTTATCTGGGCAATAGCACCCTCTGCTCCTTTGTTCCATTTTAATTCAATAATTTGTAGTGGTCAAGCTTTTTTGTAACACTTGTGGCTAAAAAAATATTTCCTTTAT